>DATKHW010000334.1:0-2703 GCA_035546275.1 Gemmataceae bacterium | reverse complement strand
CGTGATAGTCTTGTACTCCGCCAATCTTGTTCCACGGCACGCGCGCGGCGTCACCCGACTCGAACCGCGCCTGCACCTTCCGGCCCTCGGCGGCGCTGAGGACGCGGCCGTCCGGGCCGAAGAGTTTAAGGCCATTCCACTCGGCCGGATTGTGCGAGGCGGTGATCTGCACGCCGCCGGCCGCCGTCAGCGTCCGCACGGCGAGGCCGACCGTCGGCGTCGGCGCCACGTCGAGGTCGTAGACTTTGCAGCCAGCCGCAGTCAGTCCGGCAAGAATGGCGTGACGCAACATCACGCCGCTGGGCCGGCCGTCTCGGCCGACGACGACGGGGCCGCCGTTGACGTGGGCGCCCAGCGCCGAGGCGAAGGCAAGCGCGTCGGCAGGCGTCAGCGACCGCCCCACCACGCCGCGAATCCCTGACACGCTCACAATTAGGCCTTCCGGAATCGTCATGCGCTCCTCCTTCCCGGCCATCGTACGCAAGGCGACTGTCCTTGCAAAACCGATTCTCGCGGGCCACAATCATTGCACCTTGCCGCCCTCATGCGGCCCTTCCCGTTCTTTGGAGACGCCGCCGTGAGCGCTCCGCCGAAGGTCCTCGATCTTGTCGAGGTTTACACCCGCAATGCCGCGGATTACGAATCCGCCGCGTTCAACGAGGCGATGCTGCGCCAACAATTCGTCAATCCGCTGTTCAAGCAGCTCGGCTGGGACATGGACAACGAACAGGGCTACGCCGAGGCGTACAAGGACGTGATTCACGAGGCCGCCGTCAAGATCGGCGGCGCCACCAAGGCGCCGGATTACTCCTTTCGCATCGGCGGAACGCCCAAATTCTACCTGGAAGCGAAAAAACCGGCCGTGAACGTCAAAGATGATCCCAGTCCGGCGTTCCAGCTGCGGCGCTACGCCTGGTCGGCCCGGATGCCGCTGTCGATCCTCACCAACTTCAAGGAATTCGCCGTTTACGATTGCCGGGCCAAGCCAGCCCAGACCGACAAGGCGTCCGTCGGCCGCGTTCTCTATCTGCGCTGCGGCGAATTCGTCGACGCCTGGGACGATAAGATCGCCGGCGTCTTCGCGCGCGACGCCGTCCTCAAAGGCGCCTTCGACCGCTTCGCCGACTCCAACAAGTTGAAACGCGGCACGGCCGCCGTGGACGCCGCATTCCTCGACGAAATCGAAAAGTGGCGCGATCAGCTCGCCAAGAACCTGGCCCTGCGCAACACCGATCTCTCCTCGCGCGAACTCAACTTCGCCGTCCAGATCACCATCGACCGCATCATCTTCCTGCGCATGTGCGAGGATCGGGGCGTCGAAACCTACGGCCAGCTTCAGGCCCTGCAAAACGGCACGGCCGTTTACAGTCGGCTCAAGCAGCTCTTCCAGCACGCCGACGACCGTTACAACTCCGGCCTGTTCCACTTCCACAAGGAAAAAGACCGCACCGAGGCGCCCGACGAATTGACGCCCGGCCTGCACATTGACGATGTCGTTCTAAAGTCGATATTCCGGAGCCTTTACTACCCCGAAAGCCCTTACGAGTTCTCGGTGCTGCCGGTCGAAATCCTGGGCCACGTGTATGAGCAGTTCCTCGGCAAGGTCATCCGGCTGACGGCCAGCCACATGGCGAAGGTCGAGGAGAAGCCGGAGGTCAAGAAGGCCGGCGGCGTTTATTACACGCCGTCGTACATCGTCGATTACATCGTGCAGCAGACGGTCGGCCGGCTGCTGGAAGGCAAGACCCCGAAGGAGGCGGCCGGGCTGACCGTGCTCGATCCGGCGTGCGGTTCCGGCTCGTTCCTGGTCGGCGCCTATCGGCATCTGCTGGACTGGCATCTCAAGCAATACCAGGAAAACGGGCCGGAGAAGCACAAGAAGGAGGTTTTCCAGGCGGCCGGCGGCGTATGGCGGCTGACGACGGCGGAGAAGAAACGGATTCTGCTGAACAACATCTACGGCGTAGACATCGACCCGCAGGCGGTGGAGGTGACGAAGCTGTCGCTGCTGCTGAAGGTGCTGGAGGGAGAATCGCAGGAGAGCATTGAAACGCAGCTCAAGGTGTACCGCCAGCGCGCATTGCCGGACTTGGCTGCCAACATCAAGTGCGGCAACTCGCTGATCGGGCCGGATTTTTACGAAACGGAGCAAGCGGCGCTGCTGGACGAGGAGGAGCGCTACCGGATCAACGTGTTCGATTGGAAGGCGGCATTTCCGAAGATCATGAAGGAGGGCGGGTTTGGTGCGGTGATCGGGAATCCGCCGTGGGGACAGAAGGAGGTAGCAGACCAAAACGGAATCAAGGACTACGTGTGGCGGCGGTATCAATCGACGAAAGGAATCTACGACCTCTTTCGACCCTTTGTAGAGAAGGGGATCGAACTCATCCGCCCAGGGGGATTCTTTGGGCTAGTGCTTCCCGACATCATCCTACTGAAAGACTACATCGAGACTCGCAAACTCCTTCTGGAGCAGCTGTCCCTTCAGGCGATCGATTGGTGGGGGATGGCGTTCGCCGACGCGGTGATCGACGCCGCCACAATCGTTGGCGCCAAGGGACCGACGCCCCAGGGCCATATAGTGAAGGTCGCTGTCCACGATCCGGAGGCCCCGCTGGCGCAGGAGATGTACCAGGCCGATTTCTGGTCCAATCCGCGGCTGGTGTTCAACCTCCACCTGACATCGGAGAAGCGTGCGGTCCT
>DATKHW010000333.1:0-5726 GCA_035546275.1 Gemmataceae bacterium | reverse complement strand
CGTGCGGACCATCTGCGCGGATTGCAAGGAGCCGTTCACGCCGCATGAAGTGCCGTCCGACTTCCCGCGCAACGGCGACGAACCCGTGAAACTGTGGCACGGCGTCGGTTGCCGGTCGTGCCGGCAAACCGGTTTCCGCGGCCGAACGGGCATCTATGAATTGATGGTGACGGGCGATACGATTCGCGAGATGTGCGTGGAGCGTGTCAACGCTTCGCACATTCGCAAGCAGGCGATCAAGGAAGGCATGATTACCCTGCGCCAGGACGGCTGGCGCAAGGTGCAGCAAGGGCTCACAACCCTGGACGAAATAGCCCGCGTGACGGCTGGCGATATTATTGCATGAGCCGTGCAGGAATTCGCGGCGGCAGCAGGGCCGTCGCAGCGACTAGCTGGGTAGGCACTGGCCCATAGCATCCTTCATTGAGGATTATCGTGCCTGAGTTCACCTATGAGGCGATGACGACAATAGGGGCGCGCAGCCAGGGCAACCTCGTCGCTTCCACGGAGCGCGAGGCCCTGTCCATGCTGGACGCGCGCGGATTGCTGCCGCTGCGTATCGCCGTGGCCAAACAAACGCACAAGGGCGGCCGGCGAGTCCGCAGCCGGAATCTCGCCGCCTTCTATTCGCAGCTGGCCGATCTGCTCCACTCCGGCGTGCCGCTGCTCCGCTGCTTGGACATCCTCGAACGGCAAAGCTCGCAGGCGGCGCTGTCGGAGGTGCTGCGTGAGGTCCGCGCCCGCGTCGCCGACGGCATGGCGCTGGGAGCGGCGATGGCCCAACACCCTCGCGCCTTCGACGAACTGGCCGTCAGCATGGTCCGCGCCGGTCAGGAGGGCGGTTTCCTCGAAGACGTGCTGCGCCGCATCGCCGACTTCAGCGAGCAGCAGGAAGACCTCAAGGGCAAGGTGATCGGCGCCCTGGCCTACCCGATTTTCCTGGCCATTGCCGGTTTCGTCATCCTCAACATCCTGATTATCTTCTTCGTGCCCAAGTTCGAGCCGGTTTTCAAGCGCCTGGAGGAAAAGGGCGAGTTGCCGACGATCACGGTGTGCCTCATCGGCGTCAGCCATTTCATGCAAGCGTGGGGCTGGGCCCTCGTCGTCGCCGTCGTCGGGCTGGTTTACGCTTTCCGGCGCTGGGCTGGCACGCCCAATGGCCGCAGGACGGTGGACATGATTCGCTTGCGCATCCCCGTCGCCGGGAAAATCTATGTGTCGTTCGCCCTCTCACGTTTTACACGCATTCTTGGTACACTATTACATAACGGCATCCCGATTCTGAACGCGCTGCGCATCAGCAAAGACTCGACCGGCAACAAGGTCATCGCGGAGGCAATTGATCAGTCGGCCGACAACATCACAGCCGGCGACGCCCTGGCCAAACCGTTGGCCGCCTGCAGATACTTCCCGCGCGACGTGGTCGAAATGATCTCCGTCGGCGAGGAGAGCAACAACCTCGACAAGGTGCTGATCGACATCGCCAACGGTCTGGAAAAACGTACATCACGCCAGCTGGAACTGTTCGTGCGGCTGCTGGAGCCGCTGATGCTGCTGGTAATGGCAGGCGTGGTGCTGCTGGTCGTGGCCGGATTGCTGCTCCCGGTGTTCAAGATGAGCAGCGCGGTGCAGTGAAGCAGTAGCCTTGGCATTGCCCTCATGATTCTTTAATTGGGTGCTGTTTACCATACAACCGCAACTGAACCGTTCGTTGCGAGAGAAGGAGGTATCCCATGATCCTGCGGCGAAATCGGCGGGCGGCGCGTCGGACGGCTTTCACCCTGGTCGAAATGCTCGTCGTGGTCGCCATCATCGTCGTACTGGCCGGCATCGCAGTGCCGACCACCTTGTACGTGCTGGACGGCGCCAAGCGGGACGCCGCGCAGTCCCAGTGCAAACACCTGGCCCAAGCCGTACATATGTACATGGCCGACCAGACGAATAACCCCTCCGGCGCAGTGCCGACTTCGTGGGACGAGGTCATCAACGATCCGAAGATCGGCCTGAACGCGGATGCGCTCAAGGACCCCTGGGGAAATCAGTATCAGTTGGTGGTGCCCACCCAGCACAACAGCAAGGACGGTTTTGACGTTCTGTGTACGTGCGGCGGAGGAGACCCCGTCGGCAGCTGGTGAGCCGGGCTCCGTTGCCGGTCAAGAAGGCGGATCATGCGGCGCGCATACACGCTGTTTGAAATGCTGGTCGTGGTGGCGCTGATCGCCATCCTGGCGGGGATGGCGATTCCGTCCATCGAGGGCATGTACGCCGACTCGCGCCTGCAAGCGGCGGCCGACCAGATCGTCGGCCAATGGTCCGCCATGCGGGCGCGAGCCATCACCGAGGGCCGGCCGTATCGCTTTTCGGTCCGATCCGGGAGCGGCGACTTCCGCGTCGCTCCGGACGGTTCCGACGCCGCACCGGCCAGTGACAACGGCGACGGCCTGGTGACGGAGGACTCGCTGCCCAACGGCATCAACTTCGACACGGTTAACGCCAGTGCGTCGAACTCCTTCGGCAGCGTGGGCATGAGCGACGACGCAAGCGGCGGCGAAGCGGATTCCGGATCTTGGACGTCCGTGGCCGTGTTTCTGCCGGACGGCACGGCGCAGGACGACGTGGGGATCACCATCCGAACGCCCCAATCCGGTCCGATTTCCATCAAGCTGCGGGCCTTGACCGGGGGAATTTCTACCCGCTGGATTCCGGCCAACGAGAACCCAAACTCCCAGCAACCCTGACTCCCAACGATGTGAGGACGACTGGCGTGACCGCGGCCCCCGCCCAACCACTGGCTGCCGGCTCCACCTGCCGAGCGCATCGGCGGGCTTTTACGTTATTGGAAGTCCTTACTGCGTTGGCTATTTTTTGCCTGGCGATGGCCGTTTTCGCCAGCATTTTCGTCCGTAACGGGGAAGTCGCGCTAAGCATCCAGCGGCAGAACCTGGCCACCCGGCTGTGCCAATCGAAGATGCACGAGATCGTCGCCGGCGTTACGCCGATGAGTTCAGACGGCGACCAGGCCTTCGACGAGGAGCCGGATTACACGTGGTCGGTCGAGGCCAACAGCGGTCCCGTGGACGGGCTGTGGCTGGTAACGGTGACGGTCAAGCAAATGAACGCCGATCCAAGCAATCCCCTCCAGTGCAGCTTGACGCAAATGGTCCTCGACCCGTCCACCGTCGGCTCCAATGAGGATGTGGTGCCTGTCACCAGTTCCACGACGACCGGCAGCAACAGCAGCAGTGGAAGCAGCAGTTCCTCCACCGGCAGTTCCAGCTCGACGGGCAGTTCGACGACCGGCGCTGCAAGCACTCCAGCGGCCAGCGGCGGCGCGGCGGGCCGGCCAAGCGGCGGAGCAACGGGCGGCGCCACCAGAGGGATGTAACATGCGACGACAGCGACAATGCCGGCGCGGTTTCACCTTGCTGGAAGTGGTCATCGCCTTGGCGGTGGCCGCCATCCTGGTCGGCGCGCTCTATGTCGCCGTCGATTTGCAGCTGCGCTACGCCCAGATGTCGCGCGACACCATTCAGAACAGTACGCTGGAACGAGCCGTCCTGGCCGGCATGGACGCCGACGCCGCCCAGGTCGTCGGCCTCTGCGATCCGGCCCGCTTTCGCTTTTCATCCGGGCAAGAGACGCCGCAAACGGTGCCGACCACCGGCGGTGCGAACGCCAACGGCAGCGGCGCGGCCACCGGTTCGAGTTCCGCGAACACGTCGAGCTCTTCCAACACCTCCTCGGCGAGCGGTACAAACTCAAGCGCCTCCTCCAGCACGACCACGGGCGCCAACGGTTCGACGGATGTGCAATCCTCGTTCGGTTCGACCTCGGCTGTTACGAACAGCAGCGGCACGACCAACATCGTTCTGCCGCTGGGCGTAATGGGCGATTCACAGTCGCTGCACCTGTTCATCAGCAACCTTCCGCGGGAGATTTACCGCTCTAACGCCGCCTTCGCCAACGCCGCAGCCGGCAACACGCCGCCGGTCAGCGACATTCGCCGAGTAAGCTATTGGCTGGTCGGCGGCGGCGACGGGCCGGGCGGCCTGGCCCGCCAGGAGATTTCGCTGTCCACCAGCGACGACGCCCTGGAGAACCTGCCGCCCGACGTTGACAACGAGAACTCGTTCATCATCGCCGACGAGGTGCGCAGCCTGCAGTTCCAGTATTGGGACGGCACGCAGTGGGAAGACAGCTGGGACTCCACGGAAGTCGGACCCGACGGCGTCACGCCGATCGGTTCGCCTCTGGCCGTCGCCGTCACCATCGGCTTCGCTCCTAAGCAGACCGGTCCCGCGCAGAGCGACGCGCCGATTCACACGGTCCGGCACATCCTCGTGATCCCATCGGCCAACGGCATGACCTTGCAGACGGACGAGGCCACCGGAACGAGTCTGCAAACGACGACTTCCTCGAACACGACGAACTCCAACTCCACGACGAATGGAGGCGGCGCTTCGCCGTGACGCCATGCTGCTGCGAACTCAAGCCGCTCCCTACCGTCGTCGCGGCGTCGTGCTGTTGGCGGTGCTGCTCATCGTGGTGGTGCTAGCGCTGGCCGCCTACCAGTACGGCGAGTGGATGACCTCCGAGTTCCAGGCGGCCAACGCCTATACGCGCACGGCCCAGGCCCACGCCTTGGCCGAGTCCGGCGTGCACTATGTCGCGGCCATGATCGCTGCTTCCTACGCCGCAAACGCCGCCAACAGCAACACGACCACTTCCGGAGGCGCAGGCGCCTCCGCTTCTTCAACGTCCAGCAGCGACCCGCTCGACGGCAATCCGTTCGACAACGCGCAGATGTTCCAGAACGTCGTGGTCAGCAGCGACGACAGCGGCGGGCCGACCGGCGCCTTTTCCATCGTCGGCTTGCTGCCGGACGACGATCCCGACCAGGCTTCGACGCCGTACCGTTTCGGCTTGGTCGATGAGGCGGGCAAGATCAACATCAACGCGATTATACAGCTGGACAACGGACAGGGCGACATCGCCTATCAGCTCCTGATGGGGCTGCCCAACATGACCGACGACGTGGCCAACTCGATCCTGGATTGGCTCGACGCCGACGACACGCCGCGCACAGACGGGGCCGAGGACGACTACTATTCATCTCTGCCAAATCCGTATCACTGCAAGAACGGGCCGCTCGACAGCCTGGAGGAGCTGCTGCTGGTCAAAGGGGTGACGCCGCAGCTCTTGTACGGCAACGACCGCAACCGAAACGGCGTGCTGGACGCCGGCGAAGACGACGGCAGCGGCGGGGTCGATCTGGGCTGGGCGCAATACCTGACGGTTTACAGTCACGAACCGAACACCGACTATTACGGCAATCCGCGCATCTATATCAATGATCCCGACATCGACACGATGGGCAATAATCTGTCGCCGGTTCTCGGCGACGACATGACGAATTTCATCATCGCCTACCGCCTGTACGGGGCCGCTTCCTCCTCCACGACGGCGACGCTCTTCATCGCAACGGGCGGCGGCGGCGTTCAGACCGCGACGGCGACAATCACCACGCCTTCCAGCGGAGCAGCGTCGACCTACGCCCCACTCAGCGGCGGCGACGCCGACGCCGTTAGCAGTGCTTTGCAAACGGCCCGCACCGCGTCCAGCCAGAGCAGCGGCAGCGGCGGGCAAACGCAGCAGCTCAAACAAATCAGCTCCGTGTTCGACCTGGTCAACGCGAGCGTCAGCGTTCCGACCGGCTCGGGGAACAC
>DATKHW010000332.1:0-5388 GCA_035546275.1 Gemmataceae bacterium | reverse complement strand
CCCTCGACCCACCCTACGAACACCGCTCGAACAAGCGCCCCCTAGCCGCCTTGACACTCCCCGCCGCCGCCGGTACTGTCCACGCGTCGCGCCCAGGTTATTGTCCCTTCCTCGTCGTCGAGGGGCAAGCGCATGGTTGTGGTGGCCCCCGACATCCTGGATGAAGTCCGGCAGCTGCCGTGGTACTTGCCCGCCCTCGGCGCCGCGCTGGGTCTGGTGCTCTGGCTCTTCGGCGGACGGCAGCACCGCTTCTGGCTGGTCCTCCTTACCACGGTGATCGGCGGCGTGGTCGGCCTGCGCTTCGGACCCGACTGCGACATGCAGCCGCTCGTGGCCGGTCTCTTGCTGGCCGTCACCGCCGGAGCGCTGGCCCTGGCTCTGGCCCGCGTCCTGCTTTTCCTCCTGGGTGGAGCGGCCAGCGTCTGGTTGGGGCACACCGCCGCCCCGGCCTGGGACGCCCCCGCTCTTTGCTTCCTGATCGGCGGTCTGCTGGGCGTTCTGCTTTATCGCGTTTGGGTGACGGCCCTTTCCAGTCTGGCCGGCACGCTGCTTCTCGCCTATTCCATTCTGGGACTCCTGGGCGGCGCCGGTGTATGCGACGCGGTCGGCTGGGCCGGCGACCAGACGGCGCTGCTCAACTGGGCCTGCGGTTCGTTCGCGGTAGTCGGCCTGCTGACGCAGCTGCTGCTGGAACGCCGGCGCGTTCGCCGGAAGCTGGCGAAGGAAAAGGCGCGTAAAGAGGCGGAAGAAGCCGAATGGCCGCCGTACACCCGGCCGCCGCACCCACCCCGCCATTGGTGGGAGTGGGGACACAAGAAAAGCGGCAAGCGCGCCGCTTGACGTAAGGACCACGCACCATGAGACGCTTCCTCCGTTGGATGCCGCCCCTCGTCCTGCTCCTGTGCGGCGGTTTGTCGCTGGCCGTCGCCGACGATAACGATTTCAAAAACCTCCATCCCAACGCCGGCCAGGGCATCACGCAACCCGGCCAGGGAAACGCCGCCCCCTCCACCGACGCCGGCGACAAGCCGGAAAAGCCGGCGCCGGTCTTCGCGTATTTCATGGCCGTCGTCGTGACCATCGTTGTGCTGTGCATCCTGTGCGTGCCGAGCCGCAAGGCCGAGTCCGCGACGACCACCCGTCGTTGACCGCCGCATTGGCCCATCCTCCGGAGACATACCATGCCGGCCGCCGACCTGCTCGACCCCGTGGCCCTGAGCAGCCGCATCATCAACGGCGGCGATCTGACGCGCGACGAGGCTCGCGATCTGTTTGCACTGGAGGGCGAGGCGGTTTACGACCTGTTCTACGCGGCCCACAAAGTCCGCCGGCACTTTCACGGCGACCGCGTCACCTTTTGCAGCATCCTGCCGACCAAGTTTGGCAATTGCAGTGAAGACTGCAAATTCTGCGCCCAAAGCGGCTATTATGACGCCGGCATCGAACCGCATCCGATGATGGACGGCGCCGAGGTGAAGAAGGCCGTCGCCGACGCGCGGGACCGCGGCGCCAGCGCCTTCGGCATCGTTAACAGCGGCCGCGGCCCGACGCAGCGCGAATGGCCCAAGATCATGGAAGCCGTTCACGCCATGAAAGAAGTGGACGGCATCTGCCACTGCGCCACACTCGGCCGGCTGACGGAGGACCAGGCCCGCGACCTCAAGAACGCCGGCGTCCGCCGCATCAATCATAACCTGGAAACGTCGCGCGAGTTCTATCCGCAGATCGTGACGACGCACTCCTGGCAAGAGCGCGTGGACACGGTGCGGCTGGCCCAGCGCATCGGCCTGGAAACGTGCTGCGGCTGCATCTTCGGCATGGGCGAAACGATCGCCGACCGTGTCAGCCTGGCGTTCAGCTTGAAGGATCTGAACCCCAACGTCGTGCCGCTGAATTTCCTCTTCCCGATCCCCGGCACGCCGCTGGAGAATGCGCCGCGATTGAAGCCGATGGAGATCCTGAAAATCGTCGCCGTGATGCGACTGATCCTGCCGCGGCAGGATTTGAAGGTCGCCGGCGGCCGGGAGAAGAACCTGCGCGATCTGCAAAGTTGGATTTTTTACGTCGGCGCCACGAGCGGCCTGATCGGCAACTACCTGGCCACGTCCGGCCGGCCGAACGAGGACGACCTGCAAATGATCCGCGATCTGGAGTTGACGTGGCACGACGACCGCGTCGGCGACGCCGATCCGACGCCGCCGGTTGGGCCGCCGCCGGCTCGATCGCCGCGGGAATTGACCGTGCTGACTTAAAACTCTTGTGGGGCCGGAATCCAATTCCTGTCCCATCGCTCCAAAAGCGTGACTTGCCTCTTTTTATGGCGTAGACTGAATAGTTGGGCAGCGTCGCCGCGACCGCCCCGTTGGCTTCCCTCCGTCTCCTCCGTGAGCCGGTTTTGGCGTTGCGACGGCTCCCGCATTGGAGGCTGACGCCATGTCCCCGGCCAGGCGGCCGTTTCCCCTGTTGCTTGCCGTCGTCGCCTTGGCCTTCGCCGCCCCGGCGCCGGCCGACGACAGCATCATCGTCGGCATGTCCGCCGCCTTCACCGGGCCGTCGCGCGGTCTGGGCATCGAGCTGTACCGCGGCTCCATGGCCTGGTTCGATGAGGTCAATGAAAAGGGCGGCGTCCACGGCCGCAAGATTGTCCTCAAGACCTACGACGACGGCTACAACCCGGTTCCCGCCATCGAGAACACCGTCAAGCTCATCGAGCAGGACCACGCCTTCGTCCTGTTCGACTACGTCGGCACGCCCACCGTCACTCGCGTCCTGCCGCTGCTCAAGCGCCATGAAAACGACAAGATCTTCCTCTTCTGCCCGTTCACGGGTGCAGAGCCGATGCGGCGGCCGCCGTATGACCAGTTCGTCTACAACCTCCGCGCCTCCTACGGCGATGAAACCGCCGGGCTGGTCAAGCACTTCGTGGAGATCGGACGTAAAAAGATCGCCGTTTTCTACCAGATCGACGCTTACGGACGCAGCGGCTGGGAAGGCGTCCGCGAGGCGCTGGCCAAACAGGACCCGCCGCTCGCGATCGCCGCCGAGGCCACCTACCGCCGCGGCGCCAATTTTACGGATTCGATGAAACCGCAAGTGGAAATCCTTCACGCCGCCGACCCCGACGCGGTGATCTGCGTCGGCGCCTACGCCGCCTGCGCCGCCTTCATCCGCGACGCGCGCGACGCCGGCTGGGGCGTGCCCATCGCCAATGTCTCCTTCGTCGGCAGTGAAAATCTCTTTTCCCTGCTCCAAAAGGCCGACGCCGACGCCCACAAGGGCTACACGCATGACCTCATCAATTCCCAGGTGGTTCCCAATCCCTACAGCGACCTGCCCGGCGTCAAGCTCTACCGCGAGATGATGGAGAAGCACCACCCCGACTTGCCGGCCATTGCGGACCAGGACTATCAGCCGCTGCCGGACAGCTTCGTCAGCCTGGAGGGCTTTCTCAACGCCCGGCTGCTGACCGAGGTGCTCGACCAACTTGGGGACGACCCGAAGCGCGACGCCCTTCCCAAGGCCGCCGAGTCGATCAAGGAATTCAACCTCGGCATCGCGGCGCAGGCGGCGTTCGGCCCCGGCAAGCGCCAGGCGATGGATCACGTGTATTACACCGTGGCCAGCGCCCAGGACGGCCGGTTCGTGCGTCTCAAGGACGAGGAGTGGCGGGAAAGGTGGGGCCGATGAAACCCTCTCGGCTGTTCACGCGCGTGCTGCTCACCCTGGCCGGCCTGTGCGCCGTCGCCGGGGCGGCCATGGCGGCGCTGTCGGCCTGGATTCTGTACTCCTCCCTGACCGCCGAATATGAGAGCAAGGGCCGTGCGCTCGCGTCCGCCATCGCCGAGGCCAGCGAGTACGACCTGGTCAACCGCCGTTTCGACTCCGTGCAAGCCATGATCGACCAGTACGCCGAGACGCAAGGCGACGTGGCGTACCTCTTCGTCATCGACTGGAACGGCGAGATCGTCAGTCACACCTTCGTCCCGCGCGTGCCGCGGGAGGTGCTGCATCTGCCGCAGGACCCGCAGCACCCGACGGTATCCCGACTTAACGTCGAGGGGAACGGCGACTGCCTCGACGTGGCCGCGCCGATCGCGGCGGGGCACGTCGGCTACGTCCACGTCGGCATGAAGCTGAACGGCATCCGTGCGGCGGTGTGGAACGCACTGCTGTGGGAAGTGGGCCTGACGACCCTCATTTTCCTGGCGTCGGCCCTGGCGGCGTACCTGTTCCTGGTGCGCCTGTCGCAGCCGTTGCAGCAGCTGACGCGAGTGGCGGAGAAGGTGGCGGCGCTGGACGCGCTGGCGGCGGCCGCGGACGACGCCGCCGAGGCCCTGAAACCGGCCGCGGCCCGGCGCGACGAGGTCGGCCAGCTGGCCCGCGCGCTGGGCCACATGCTGGTGGAGGTCGGCGTCCGCGAATTGCGGCTCAAGGAAGCCGAGGAAAGCCTCCGCCGCAGTGAGCGCTATTTCCGATCCCTGATTGAGAATGTGGGCGACGTGGTCGTGCTGATGGACGGCCGCGGTGACACACGCTACGCCAGCCCTTCGCTGCAACGGCTGCTGGGCGCTCCGGCCGACAGTGCGGCGAAGCCGAACGGCGCCACGGACGGGCTTCTCGGCCGGCCCACCGCGGAACTGATCCAGCTCGACGACCGGCCGGCCTTCGCCGCCGCTTTCGAGGACGCCCAGCGGCCCGGCGGCAATGGCGTCGCGTCCGCCGAGGTGCGTCTCGTGCGGCCCGACGGCGGCGTGCGCATCGTGGACGCCTCGTTCAGCGATTTGACCGGCGAGCCGGCCGTCGGCGGCGTCGTCGTCACCTTACGCGACATTACCGAGAAGAAAAGAACGATTGAGCTGCATCAGGCCAAGGAAGCGGCGGAGGCGGCCAGCCGGCTCAAGAGCGAGTTCCTGGCCAACATGAGCCACGAGATCCGCACGCCGATGAACGGCGTCATCGGCATGACGGAGCTGGCCCTGGACACCGATCTCACCGCCGAGCAGCGCGAGTACCTCGAGACGGTGAAGTCGTCGGCCGAGGCGCTGCTGACGCTGCTCAACGACATCCTCGATTTCTCCAAGATCGAGGCGGGCAAGCTCGACCTCGACCCGGTTCCGATGCACCTGCGCGAATGCGTCGCCGACGCCCTCAAGCCGCTGGCCCTCCGCGCCCACAAAAAAGGTCTGGAATTGGCTTACGACGTCCACAGCGACGTGCCCGACTCTCTGATCGGCGATGCGGCTCGCATTCGTCAGGTGCTCATCAATCTGGTCGGCAACGCGCTCAAGTTCACGGAGAAGGGCGAGGTGGTCGTCGAGGTGAAGAGTCTCACCGCAGAGCACGCAGAGAGCGCAGAGAAAACACAAGAAGGGCCTCCTGACGCCTCTT
>DATKHW010000331.1:0-3853 GCA_035546275.1 Gemmataceae bacterium | reverse complement strand
TCCTCGCGGGAAGAGGCGCTTATTCCGCGCCGCCGTCGTACACCTCGATCGGCCGGCCGTTCCGCCACAGCACCCAGACGTGATCGCGCCGGTCCCAGCGATAGCCGGAGAACCCCGGCGCCGCCTCGACGATCGGCGCCTCCGGCGAATCGTCCCAGGCGTCGGCGAGCCGGGCTTGCTCGGCCTGCCGGCGGACGCCCAGCAGCTCCATGCGGCCGGCAAAGAGGACAAAAGCGCCGACCAGTGCCAGAAGAGGGTTGGCGTAATCCGTAAAGAAAGAAGCGAGGCCAAAGAGAGAAGCGAGGCCGGCGACGATGAACAACCCGGCCAGGACGGCGCCGACGCCGCTGGCGATTTCCGTGGCCCGCACCCGGTTCATCAGCAGGGCCAGGAAGGCGCGGAAGACCCGGCCGCCGTCCATCGGAAAGGCCGGGATCAGGTTGAACAGGATCAGGCCGATGTTCATGGCTGTCAGCAGGAGCGTGAACTTGGAGGCCGTTTCACCCAGGCCGTCGGCCAGACGGAAGGCCGTCACGTCGCCGCCGAGCAATCCGGCGGCGGCGCCGAGGACCACGAGCGGCAGCAGCAGCAGCGCGATGACCAGGTTGACGGCCGGCCCCGCCACGGCGACGGCCATTTCCTGAAGCGGCTTTTCGGTCATCCGCTCCAGGCTGGCGACGCCGCCGATCGGGTAGAGGGTGATGTCGTGGGTGCGGATGCCGAACAGCAGGGCGGTGGCGGCGTGACCCAGCTCGTGCAGCAGGACGCAACCGAAGAGGGCGGCCGTCAGAACAGTCATGACGAGGGCGTTGAACCAGCCGCCGTCCCATTGAGTGGCAAAAACAAGTGCCGGTAACAGCACGATTGTCGGATGTATGTATAGCGGGATGCCGAAGGCCGTCCCGATTTTCCAGGAGCGGAACATGAAGCGTCTCCTACGAGTCCGCAGCGCCAGCAAGGGGTTGGAAGAAACCCCTTGCTGGCGCTGCGGGCTCCCAGCCGGAACCTGGGCAAGAGGAAAGTCCTCTAGCTCCCCGCGGGAGGGAATTTCTCAAAATCCCTTGTTCCCCGCGGCGCGCAAGTCGCCGGCCCGACCTACAATCTAATTGTAGGGGCGGCGCTCAAGGGGCGCGGCGCCCGGACGAATAAGAAGAGGGAGGGCGAGCCAACGCCTTGTCCGCGAACCTCTTCCGCCCTGTCCGCCCTCTATGGAATGCATGAGCCGCGGGCGGCCCGTCCGCGCGAACCTTTGGTCAGGAGAACACCCAATGAAGCGCAACTCCAAGGGAGCCAAGCAACGGCGACGGACCATCCAGGTCTGGACGCTGACGCAGGCCAAGTCCGCGGCCCCCTACCTGACTTCGGTTGTGCGCTCCCTTCGGGAACACACGACGGAAGCGTTGGCCGGCCGCCGGCGGTTGCGTCATATCGATGAGCGTCCCGGTCGGCCCGACCGCGACCTGCTGATCGCCCGGCAGGAAGCCGACGCCGACGTCCGCCGGGCCGAGGAGAACGTCTCCCAGGCCGCCGACGAACTGTTGGCCCTGGATATCCAGCCTCTCGATCCCATTCGCGGCCAGGCCCTCGTGCCCTTCGTCCACGAGGAACAGCTCGCCTGGTTCGTGTTCGATTTGTTCGATCCGCAGCCGTTCCGCTTCTGGCGCTTCCAGAGCGACCCCGACGACACGCGCCGCCCCGTGACGCCGCGGCAGCACGGGCGCGTCGAGACCGTGGAAAAGGCGTAACGACGGCGCAACACAAGGCGAGCCGGGGGCGTAAGCCTCCGGATGGAAGCGGCAGTCGCTGCATGTTCCATCCGGGGGCTTACGCCCCCGGCTCGCCGGTTTTTTCCGATCGCGCAAGAGATAACGGCATCCGTGGCAAGATTTTCCGCGCCGGGGGGTACTGGCGGCTTGTGGGGGAAGTCCTAGAATGGTGCAATTGAATACAGCCGGCGACAACATCCAAGTCGGGGCAAGGGCGCTGGGAATTCACCTGGGGAGCCGGGTCGGGGGCCTATGCTGGCGCTGAAAGGGCTGTTCATGGAAAAGTGGATGTGCTGGGGCTCCATGGGAGTCGCCGGACTGCTCTTGCTGCTGTTCCTCCTCGACATCTTTCTCGGTTTTCCCTTCGGCGGCGTCAGCGTCATCGTCGATGTCGTGGCCATCATCGCCTGCGGCATCGTCGGTTACTTGGCCTGGGACGCCTATCGCGATTTGCGGTGAAGTTCAACGCACTTGCTGGCGCTGCGTACTCACAAGCGCCTCCACCACCTTCGCCGCCGTATACTCCGCCGCTTCCGCCGCCACCGGCAAATCCAGCTTGCGAATCGCCGCGCTCGTCACCGGGCTGATGCTCACCAGCTGCACATCGCCGCTGCGAATGAGCTGCCGGCCCGCCGGACTCAGCAATCGGATCAACGCCTCCGCGATCTTCGAGCTGGTCAGCGTGATGCAGTCGATGCGGCCCTGGTTGATCTCCTCCAGCAATTCCAGGTCGATCTCGACGGCGTCCACCTGCGAGTAGACGGCGACCTGCTCCACCTCCGCCACAGTCGATAGCTCTTGCCGCAGCAGGTCGCGCCCTCGATCGGCCCGCGCCAGCAGGATGCGCTGGCCGGCCGCCCGTTCCTTCAGCGCCGTCGCCAGGCTCTCCGAGCGGAACTGCGGCGGGATCAGGTCCGGTTCCAGATGGTATTCCCGCAGGGCGTCGGCCGTGGCCGGGCCGATGACGGCCAATTTCACCGATCCGAGCGCCCGCACATCCCGGCCGATTTGCCGCAGCCGGCGCAGGAAGAAATGGACGCCGTTGGCGCTGGTAAAAACCAGCCATTGATAGTGCGGCAAGTCGGCGACGGCCCGATCCACCGGCCCCCAGTCGGCCGGCGGCTTGACCTCGACGGTCGGCATCACCGCGACGACCGCGCCCAACTGTTCCAGTCGCCGGACCATGTCGCCGGCCTGGTGACGCGGCCTTGTCACCAGCACCCTCTTGCCGAACAACGGCCGTTTCTCGAACCACGGCAGCCGTCGCTTCGCCGCGACGCCGACGACCACCACGGCCGGCGCCTTCAGCCCCGCCGTCTCGACCGCCGCGACCAGGCCGCCGAGCGGCGCCTCGACGGTGCGCTGCCGGCCGGTCGCGGCCCATTGCACCGCCGCCGCCGGCGTGTCTGCTGACATGCCGTTGTCCACGAGATGGCCGACGACCTGCGGCAGCCGGGCCATGCCCATGTAAACGACCAGCGTTCCAGGGAAATGCGCCAGCGCCGCCCAGTCCAGTAGGGGCGGGGTTCCCCCGCCCTTTTCCTTCTCATGCCCGGTGATGAAGGCGACGGCGCTGGCCCAGCGGCGATCGGTGAGCGGCAGCCCGGCGTAGGCCGCCGCCCCCAGCGCCGCCGTCACGCCGGGGACGATTTCGCACTCCACGCCGGCCTCGGCCAGCGCCTCGGCCTCCTCGCCGCCGCGGCCGAACACGAACGGATCGCCCCCCTTGAGCCGGACCACGCGCCGGCCGGCGCGGGCCGCTTCGATCATCTTCAGATGGACGCCCGGGACGCGCTCGGGATGGCAGCCGGGCAGCTGATCGACGCAGAGCAGTTCCGCCTCGTCCGGGGCGAACTCCAGCAGACAGCCGGGCACGAGACGGTCGTACAGCACCAGGTCGGCCTGGGCCAGGCACTCGACGGCGCGGAGGGTGAGCAGACCGGGGTTGCCGGGACCTGCGCCGACGAGGGCGACGGGAGCGGAGTGGTTCATGGAGTCATGGTAGCAGTCGCGCGACGACCAGGCGAGCCGGGGGCGTTAGCCCCCGGATAGGGGGTGCAATTACTGGAACCATCATCCGGGAGCTT
>DATKHW010000330.1:0-22150 GCA_035546275.1 Gemmataceae bacterium | reverse complement strand
TTCCCAGTTGCCCGCCGGAGTCACGTCGTAGACGTAGGAAAAGGTCTTGGCCCGCTCGGTGCCGAGGATCTCATTCACCTCGGCGAGAGTCCAGACGGCGAACTTCCCTTCCTCGCCCTCGCTGTCGGCGTCCAGGGTGCTGTAGAAGGGGCCTTCCGGGCTGGTCATCTCGCGCGTCACCCAGTGCAGGGTTTCCTCGGCGATCTCGCGGAAGAAGGAGCCGCCGGTGGCCTGGTAGGCCTCGAGGTAGCCGAGGGTGAGCAGGGCGTTGTCGTAGAGCATCTTCTCGAAGTGCGGCACCAGCCAGCGGGCGTCGGTGCTGTAGCGGGCGAAGCCGCCGCCGAGGTGGTCGTAGATGCCGCCCATCGCCATGTGGTCGAGCGTGTGGCGGACCATGTGCAGGGCGTGGTCGTCGCCGAAGCGCCGGTGGATTCGCAGCAGCAGGCGCAGGTCCATCGGGTGAGGGAATTTTGGCGCCTGGCCGAAGCCGCCGTAGATGGCGTCGAACGCCCGGCCGAGCGCGTCCGCCGCGCCGCGGAGCAGCTTGTCGTCGAGTCCGCCCGGCTCAGGCCGCGTGGAGGCGACGGCCTGGAGGAACTCGGTCAGTTCGCCGGCCGCCTGGTCGATCTCGGACCGCCGCGTCCGCCAGGCGTCGGCCAGCATTAGCAGCACCTTGCGGAAGCCGCGTCGGCCGTATTTGTCTTCCGGCGGGAAGTACGTGCCGCCGGTGAACGGCCGCAGGTCGGGCGTGAGGAAGACAGTGAGCGGCCAACCGCCCTGGCCGGTCATGCGCTGCACGGCAGTCATGTAGATCTGGTCGAGGTCGGGCCGCTCCTCGCGATCCACCTTGATGGAGACGAAATGTTCGTTAAGGATTTTGGCGATTTCTGCGTTCTCGAAGCTCTCATGCTCCATGACGTGGCACCAGTGACAGGCCGAGTAGCCGATGCTGAGAAAGATGGGTCGCTCAAGCTGGCGGGCTCGCTGCAGCCCGTCCGGCCCCCAGGCGTACCAATCGACGGGATTGTGGGCGTGCTGCCGAAGGTAGGCGCTGGTTTCATTTGCAAGGCGGTTGGTGAACGGCGTCGATGGGGTCATGGGAAATGCTCGGTGGGATGAGGAGGCGAAGGCTGGTGCGAGGACCGCGCCGTCCGCTGCTGTCAGAATATGGATCGGCACACAGTCGGCGCAGGGCCGGCGGCGGCACTTATCCCTCGATCCGCAGCAGCAGGTCGCCCGCTTCCACCTGCGTCCCCGGCTGCACCAACACCTCCGCCACGCGCCCAGCTGTCTCGGCGTACAGCGTCGTCTCCATCTTCATCGCCTCTAGTGTAAACAACTTCTGTCCCGCCGCGACCTCCTCGCCGGCCGCCGCCAGCACGCGCACCACCAACCCCGGCATCGGCGCCCCCACGTCCAGCGGATTGCCCGGCCGGGCCTTCTGTCTTCCAACCGCGCGGCCGGTCAGCGAACGGTCCATCACGATCGTCTCGCGCGGCTGACCGTTTAGCTCGAAGAACACCGTCCGGCTGCCGTCCGCGTGCGGATCGCCGGCCGTCAGGTACTTCAGGATCAGCGTCTTGCCGCGCTCGATGTCGATGCTTACCTCCTCGCCTGGCGCCATGCCGTAAAAGAACACCGGCGTCGGCAGCACACTCAGATCCGAATACTTCGCTTCCTGTTCGGCGTATTCGGGGAACACGCGTGGGTAGAGCAGCTGCGCCACGACTTCCCGGTCGTTGACCGGTCGGCCGATCAGCTCTTGCAGGTCTGATTTGGCGGCGCTGAAATCGGCCGGCGGCAGCGCGGCGCCCGGTCGGCCGCGGATCGGCTGCCGTCCGCGCAGCACGCGCTTCTGCAGCTTCTCCGGGAAGCCGCCTGGCGGTTCTCCCAATCGCCCCTCGAAAAACTCCACCACCGACTCCGGGAACGCCAGCTCGCGCGGTCCGTCGATTACGTCGGTCGGCGTCAGGTTGTTGGCGACCATGAAAAGAGCCATGTCGCCGACCACCTTCGACGTCGGCGTCACCTTTACGATGTCGCCGAACATGCGGTTGACCTCCGCGTACATCCGGCAGACCTCGCGCCAGCGCTCCCCGAGTCCCAGCGACGCGGCCTGGGCGTAGAGATTCGTATATTGCCCGCCGGGCATCTCGTTCTGGTACACGTCGCCGCCTGGCGCCAGTTGACCGGTCTCAAAAGGCGAATAGAGGCCGCGCACCGCCTGCCAGTAGGCGTCGGCCTCCTGCATTGCTTCGCGATCCAGCCACGTGTCGCGCGGCTGGAAGCGCAGGGCCTCGACCAGTGCATACATGCTCGGCTGGCTGGTCATGCCAGCCATCGACGGCATGGCGCAATCGACGCTAGAAACGCCCTCCTCGGCCGCCTTGATGTACGAGGCGATCTGACCGCCGGCGCAGTCGTGCGTGTGGAAGTGAACGGGCACGCCAACCTCCTGTTTGAGCGCCCGAACCAGCAGCCGCGCGGCATAAGGCTTGCACAGCCCGGCCATATCTTTGATTGCCAGCAGATTGGCGCCGCGCTTCTCCAGCTCTTTCGCCAGCGTGAGGTAGTATTTCAGGTCGTATTTGGGGCGATTCTTGTCGAAAACATCGCCTGTGTAACAGACGGCGGCCTCGCAGATCATTCCCGATTCGCGGACGGCGTCGATCGCCAATTCCAGGTTGGGCAGGCCGTTGAGGGCGTCGAAGACGCGGAACAGGTCAATGCCGGCTTGGGCCGACTCCTTGACGAAGGCGCGGACGACATTATCCGGATAATTGGTATAGCCGACGGCGCTGGCGGAGCGCAGCAGCATTTGAAAGAGAATGTTCGGCACGCTCTCGCGCAAATTGGCGAGACGATCCCACGGCGACTCGCGCAGGAACCGCATTGCCACGTCGAACGTGGCGCCGCCCCACATTTCCAGCGAGAAGAGGCCCGACAGCCGGGCCGCATAGAACGGCGCGATCTGCAGCATATCGTAGGTGCGCATACGCGTCGCCAGCAGCGATTGGTGGGCGTCGCGGAAGGTGGTGTCGGTGACGAAGAGCCGTTGCTGCGCCAGCACCCAGGCGGCGAATTTTTCGGGACCGAGTTCGTGGAGCTTGTCCCGCGTTCCGGGAGGGGCGGGCGTCTTGGCCCCTGGCGTCGCTTTCACAACCGGAACAGGAACGGGTTGGCGATGCACGCCGGCCGGCTTTATCGGAATGAGCGGATGGCCGTTGACGATGATTTCGGCGATGTAATGCAGCAATTTGCTGGCGCGATCCTGGCGCGTCGGCAGCCGAAACAGTTCCGGCTTCTCGTCGATGAAGCGCGTGGTGCAGCCGCCGGCCAGAAAGTCCGGATGGGTGATGAGATTAAGGAGAAAAGGGATGTTCGTCTTGACGCCGCGGACGCGGAACTCCTGCAAGCTGCGCTCCATACGGCGAGCCGCGTCTAAAAACCGCAGCCCGTGAGCAGTCACTTTTACCAGCAGCGAATCGTAAAAGGGCGTGATAACGGCGCCGGTGAAAGCGCTGCCGGCGTCGAGGCGGATGCCCATGCCGCTGGCCGAGCGGTAGTTGCTGAGCCGGCCGTAATCGGGCAGGAAATTGTTGGCCGGGTTCTCGGTGGTGACGCGGCACTGCAGCGCGTAGCCGTGCGTAACCACGGCGGCCTGGTCGCCGAGTCCGATTTCGGGGTCCGTGAGGGGCCGGCCCTGCGCCGCCAGCACTTGGCACTTCACGATGTCGTAGCCCGTTACCTGTTCCGTGACGGTGTGCTCGACCTGGATGCGCGGATTGACCTCAATGAAGTAGAAATCATTTCGCTCCGCATCCACGAGGAATTCGACGGTGGCGGCGTTGTCGAGATCGACGGCCCGGCCGACGACCAGCGCCGCGTCGAGAATGCGCTGGCGCAGAGCCGGATTGAGACTGGGCGCCGGGGCGATCTCGACGACCTTCTGGTGGCGCCGCTGGATGGAGCAGTCGCGCTCGAAAAGGTGGACAAGGCCGCCGCGGCGATCGCCGAGAAGCTGCACCTCGATATGGCGGGCGCGGCGGACGAACCTTTCGAGAAAAACGTCCGGCACGCCAAAGGCGGTCCCAGCCTCGCGGCGTGCTTGGTCGAGGGCGTCGTCGAGCTTGTCGGCCGTCAGGGCGACGCGCATCCCGCGTCCGCCGCCGCCCATCGCCGCCTTGACGATAATGGGATAGCCGAGCTGCTGGGCCACGGCGCGGGCTTCCTCATTGGTGCGGACGGCGGCGTCGCTGCCGGCCAGCACGGCCACCCCCGTCTTTTGGGCGATGTGCCGGGCCGTGACCTTATCGCCAAGCTGTTCGAGGATGTCGGTGCGCGGGCCAATGAATATCAGGCCGGCGTCGCGGACAGCCCTGGCGAATTGCGCGTTTTCGGAGAGGAAACCATAACCCGGGTGGATCGCGTCGATGTCATGCTCGCGGGCGAGGGCGACGATGCCGGGAATGTCGAGATAGGCGCGGATCGGCTCGCCGGGCTTGCCGACGCGGTAGGCCTCGTCGGCCTTGAAGCGGTGCAGGGCGAAGCGATCCTCATGGGAATACAGCGCGACGGTGCGAATGCCCAGCTCATGAGCGGTGCGGAAGACGCGGATGGCGATCTCGCTGCGGTTGGCAACCAGCAGCTTGCGGATCGGCGTGACGGGTGCGGGGGACGTATCCTCCGGCATGACGGCGCGTTCCTTTGGAGGCCGGCGACTGGGGGCGCATCCCGGCTATCCTAGAGAAGGAGCAGGCGGGTTCCCATGCCTTCCCCAGCACGATCAATTAGGCCCGACCCCTGTCGCATGACCGGCGCACGCCGCCGTATACCGGTCCGCCAGTTCCGTTTCCACCGTGACGCACATTCCCGTGTCGCGCAGCCGGCCGTCGTGCAGGCCGTAGATCCACCCATGCACAGCCAGCGTCTGGCCGCGAGCCCAGGCGTCCCGTACCACGGTCGTTTGGCTGACGTTGACCACTTGTTCGATCACATTCAGCTCGCAGAGCCGGTCGTGCCCTTGTTTCTCCGTCGGCAGCGCGTCCAGCGCAGTGCGATGCTTGGCTCGCACGTCCTGGATGTGCCGCAGCCAGTTGTCGGTCAGTCCGACGCGGGCGTCGCGCAGGGCGGCCAGCACGCCGCCGCATCCATAATGTCCGCAAACGATGACATGCTCCACGCGCAGCACTTCGACCGCGTAGTGGATCGTGGAAAGGCAATTCAGGTCGGTGTGGACCACGATGTTGCCGACGTTGCGGTGGACGAACATCTCGCCCGGCAGCAAGCCGACGATCTGATTGGCGGGAACGCGGCTGTCGGAACAGCCGATCCAGAGATAATGCGGCGCCTGCTGGTGGGACAGCCGCTCGAAGAAGCCGGGGTCTTGCCGCACCATTTCGGCGGCCCAGGCCTGGTTCCTCGCAAGGAGATCGCGCAGATCTTGCATTGTTACCCCGAATGGTCGGCCGCCTGTCAGCCCATTTGCTTCTTCGCCGCCCCTTCCAGCTCCAGCAAATACTGCTCCGTGTCGCGGTCGCCGCGCTGCCGCGCCGCCGCCAGGCCCTCCTCGGCGAACTTGAGCGCCCGCGCCGGCTGCTTAAGCGACAGCATCGCATCCGCTGCGCTGCCGCGGTACTTCAGCTCGTCGGGCGCCCGCTCGATTAGCCGCTGAAAGACATCAGCCGCCGCGTCCACCTCGCCGCGCTTGACGTGAACCTGGCCGCGACGCAGCTCGTAATCGTTCCGCCGCCGGCCCTCGTTCTGCTCGCAGTCCACGCGCTCGCCCTCGTTGACAGTATCCAGCGCGGCATCCAGCTGGCCGCTCTTCAAAGCGTGCTGCGTCAGGAACGCGTACCACAAATACTTGTCCGTCCGTTCGGGCCGCGGCGGGCGGGCCGTCAGGTCGCGGGCGAACGACGCCGCCAGGTCCGGGGCGTCCAGTTTTTGGGCTGCCTGGAACGCCTGTTCCAGCTGCTCGTCGGTCAGCGATTCCGTCTTTAGCCCGGCCAACTCGGCGGCGCTCATCGCGTTCACGTCGGCCGGGCTTCCCTCGCTTGCGCTTTGGGTTGGCGCAGCAACCGCCTCCAACAAGCCGAGTTTGCGATGCAGGCGATCGAAATCGTAGCCGGCCATGAGACTGCCGGCCGCACATTGTTGGATGAATTGCAGCACGCCGCGCAGCTTCTTCCGCAGGTTCGTGTGGCCGGCCGCGTCGATCGGCGTATTGCCGGCCAGCGAGCGGCGCGGCTGGTGGATCCATGCGTCCTCGTAATAGCGCTGAGCGTGCTCCACCACCTTGGCCGGCGCGTTGGCCTCGCGCAGGTTCGTAGGAAAAACAATCGCCTCGGTGATGACATCGTGGAACTGGATGGGCTGCGTGAGGACCTCCGCCTCGCCGATGGCCAGGTTCAGACGAGTCCGCACCTCCTCGCGCATCCGGACGACCGATTCCTTGTTCGGTCCCCACATGCGGAAGAGCGGCCCGGCCGCCAGCAGATAGGCGGCCAGCCGCCCGACGTCGGACGCCGGCCGGCCGACCGTGAGCAGGCCGGCCGCGCCCATGTCCAGCACCATGGCGAACAAGACACCTTCCTGCTGCGATTGCGGCATCAGCATCCGGCCGGCTCGCTGCCATTCCTGCACCAGGTTGACCACCGCCTGGGCGTCGCGGAACTGGAAGGCGAAGGCGAACTCGTGGTAATCACAGGACTCTTCCATGCCGTGGCCGCAACGCAGCACCTCGGTCAGCGTCGCGGCCGGCGTCGCTTTAATTCCGTCCGGCTCCAGTTCGATGTAGCGGTTGAGGCCGTCTAGCGCGGCCGCATTGTCGCCGAGCCAGGCGTGACCCAGGCCGAGGTTGAACCACGCGGCCGCATCGTTTTCGTCCTGTTTCGTCAGCTCGGCGAAGGCGCGGACCAGCTCGCCGAGCCGTGGCGTCTGTCCGCTCAGCAGCGCCCGGTCCCAGGCGGTCCGGCGAGCGGCGGCGCTTGTTCCAGCGGGTGCGGGCGCAGGACGCATCAATGTATATTCATGACGAGCGGACGCCGGCAGGCGCGATTTTTCGCCGAACGTCTGCTCGAAGGCCTGGCGCAGCTCCTCGGCGGCCGGCTGCAGGTGCAGCACAATCTTGAGGGCGGCCCGCGCCGCCACCGGCCGATTGAGCTTCATTTCGCATTCGTAAATGAGCGAATACGCCTCGGCCAGGTAGTCGCGCGCTTCGGGATCGTAAGCCTCGGCCGCACGCCGCGCCAGCAGCAGGGCGCCGGGCAGCTCGCCCTCCTGAAAGCGAAAAACGGCCTTGAGCAGCAGGCCGTAGGGATAATTGCGGTTGACGGCGAAGGCTTTCTCGAGCGCCTCCTCGGCCTGCTCGACCTTGCCGTGGCTGTAAAGGAGCTTGGCCTTCTGACCCCACGCTTCAGGATTGCCGCCGTGTTCCGTCGTGACCGCCTCCATGATGCGAAGCGCGGCGTCGTGCTGTCCCTGGGCGTCCTGCTCAAAGGCGCGATTGATGTTGGCATAGATCGGCTGACAGCACCACTTGAACTTCTTGCCGCTGCCGCAGGGACAGGATGCGTAGGGGTCAATGGTCATGAAGCAGTCTCGTGGATGGTGGGCGGACGGCGCCGCGGCCGATGGATACACGATAGCAGTTGGGGTGGGAATCGGGAAGGATGGGGTGGCGGGCCGCGGCTCTTGTGGTATAGTGAAACGGCTTCGTCGCTCCCTGCCGTATTCGCCGTCGACGACGCAGACGACGACGAATTGCCCCACCCGCCGTGCGACCTTGTCAGCGGTTCGATCGCCGCTGTATCCCTGCAGTGAGGGCGTCCAATGCCGCCGCTCCCCCCTTTGCGGATCCTGCTGGTCGAAGATAACCTCATCAACCAGAAAGTCGCTTCCCGCATGTTGGAGAAACAGGGCCACACGGTCGTTATTGCGAACAACGGCAAGGAGGCTTTGGCGATGCTGGCCGTCCAGAATTTTGACGCCGTCGTGATGGACGTGCAGATGCCCGAAATGGACGGCCTGGAAGCGACCGCCGCCATCCGGGCCGGCGAACAGGGCACGGGCCGGCGCCTGCCGATCCTGGCGCTGACGGCCCACGCTTTCGCCGGCGACCGTGAACGGTGCTTCCAAGCCGGCATGGACGGCTACGTCGCCAAGCCGGTGCAAAGCGCACAACTGCTGGCGGCACTTGCGGAGGTCATTGGTCTGGCGCGTCCGGCGTGAAAGGACGGCTGCCATGCTGCAATTCGAGGGCGACCGCGATTTCTCGCTGCCTCCGGAGGAACTATTCGTCAAGCTGACCGACGCCCGCTTTCTGGCATCGTGCCTCCCAGACGTCGAGAATATCTCTCAGGACGACCCCCACCAGGCGACGTTTACGGTCCGTCCAAACCTGGCCTTTGTGCGCGGCACGCTGGCCGTGACTCTTCAAGTGGCCGAAAAGACGCCGCCGATCTCCGCCCGCATGGTCGTCAAGAGCAAGGGCGTCGGCGCCAGCAGCACGGTCGTGGCGGCGCTGAGTTTTGCGGCGATGGATGCCGGTACGCGCATGCACTGGATCGCGGAAATCCAGGAATTGGGCGGGCTGCTAAAGCTGGTTCCCAACGGGTTGATTTGCGGGGCGGCGCAGAAAGTGATGGACGACGCCTGGAAATCCGTGGAAGCGAAGCTGCGGATATCGTAGCGTTTCGCCGCGCCCCTGCGGACGCGGCGGGACGCCGCGGCGGCTATTTCGGCAGCTCGAACGACTTCGCATCCACCTCGGCGTCGATGGCGAATTCGCTGTAGGTCTCGGTGAGATCTTTCCAGTCGCTCTTGCCCTCCATGACGACCAGCTTGACCGGCAGATTCGACTCCGCGTCGAGCCACAGCTTCATCGAAAGCGGGTCGCCGGCGCCCTTGAACCTCATCGTGTACTGGATCGCTTGCGTGTTTCGCTCGCCGATCTTTTCCTTGTCCGCGAGCCGGAAATCAGAAAGCTGGAAGCGGTCGGGCGGCAGGTCGTTGCGCCGCTCCATCTCCAGGGAGCTCAGGAAGAAGCCCTCGCGCGGCAGCGCCGCTCGGAAGTACGCGCCGACGCCTTTGGGCGACGCGGCGGCGTTGTCCAGCGGGGGCGGGTCGCCCGCGGCTTTCCTCTCGGTCCCGTCGCTCACGTCGACGCCCTTGACCGCTTCGCCGAAGAGCTTCCCTTCGCCCTCCGACCGGTACTTATCGCCATCGCCCAGGATCAGGGCGCCTTTGACGCTTCCCTTCTTGCCCAGCGCATCGGTGATGCTCAGGTCGAAGCGGAGTTGAAGGGTCTTCGCGGCGCGGACCTTTTCCTCCATGCCGCGGAAGAGTTTCTCGGCCTCGTTTTGCTCCGCAGCGGCGGGCCACGCCGTCAGGGCCAGCAGCGGCAACGTCAGCAACCAACGCATTGGACACCCCTTTCATTTGGGCGACCGGAACGCCTTGGCCTCGATCATGGGATCGAGTGCAAACTCGCCGACCTTCCTGTGTCTCGCAACAGCCAGACGAGAGCCAGCCCCGTGACGGCGCCGGCAAGGGCGCCACTTGCGGCCCCGCCCAGGAGGAAAAAAAGCCCGGCGGGTTGTGCATCACCGGCTCTCGTGACGGAAAGGAACAGCCACGTGGCCCCCAACCAGCCGATACTGCTGGCCAACGCCCACCAGACCGCACTCGCGGCCCATCGGCCCAGAACGAGCCATGGCAGCGCCGCGAGCCATTGCAACGCTCCGGCGACGGCGCCGCCGAGGAGGATTAGGCCGGGAACGGCCAGGCGCAGAAAGGCAATCCTACCCTGCTCCGTGTCGGCCGTCGCCGCCCCGATCGCGGCGCGGAAGAAGCTGTGGCCGCGCAGAAAGGCGGGCGCGCCCTGTTCCGTGTCGGCCATGGCTATTGCCCACGCGACGAAAAGGAAGCCCGCCAGCGAGCCCGCGGCGCTGGCCGGGATCCACCATCCCGCGCGCGGGAACCTACGCCGCAGGATCAACCATTGCAGGAAGGCCGGCAACGCGAGTATCACCAGGACGCTCAGCGGCCAGGTCACGGAAGGCAGGATGGGGTTGTCCCGCGTCGCGTCGATCAGCCGCCCCTGGCCCCAAAAGGCGGCTGCGCCCAGAGCGCCGCCCGCGGCGCTGGCCGCGACCCACAGAGGCCACACGCCCCAGGAAATCTGCGGGCGTGAAACGATCATGAGGAAGCCTTCTTGCCGCTCAGCCTGCCGATCAGGGCGACCACGGCGCCCACGAGGACCAAGAGGCCCGCGATGCCCCAGCTCAGCCACATGAGGATGCCGTTGCCGACCGGGTTGAGAGTCGGGTCGCCGCTCAGCCAGACCACTAGGGGAAGCTGGACGGTCCCCACCACCGCAATGACGATCCCGATCAACACTAGAATCCAACCGGCCCGGGTCATGAGTCACCCCCTTCTCAGCTCCACAGACGCCGCATTGCATCCTCACTCGTCCTCGTCCAAGGACCAAAGCGCCTCCCCTTTGCCGTCCCAACCGCGATTGACGAGGATGCGCTTGCCGTCCGGCGACACGAGCGCCCAGTCCAGGTTGCCCACGTTCGTGGTGAACGCCAGGACCTGCTTTCCGGTTTCGGCGTCCCACACCTTCACCTCGCCGTCGAACGACACGGGGATTACTTCCGTCGGGCGCCGGCGATGCAGCCCGTTTCCGGCGGTGATAAGGCGTTTGCCGTCGGGGCTGAAGGCGACCGTCACGACGCCGGCGTGGTGCGCCGGGCGGACGGTGAGAAGCTCCTTCCCGTCCGCCGCGCCCCAGACCCACACGACGCCGTCGGGTCGGTCGCCGCTCGCGTCCGCTCCCTTCGCGTCCCGGCCGCCGGCAGCCACCCTCTTGCCGTCCGGGCTGAAGGCCACGCATTGGACCTGCACGCCGCCCAGGGTGCGCGTCGCCTTGCCGGTCGCCACGTCCCAGAGCATGGCCTTTCCCTCGCGCGTGACGCCGGCGACCGTCTTGCTATCGGGGCTGAAGACGTAGGCCGTTGGCCCGCCCGCGCTGCCCTCCAGGGGTCGCAGCACCTTGCCCTCGGCCACGTCCCACAGCATCACGTCGCCGTCCCCCCTGGCGCCTTCGACGCCTTCCAGGGTGCGGACGACCTCGCCCGTCTCGGCGTCGCGCAGGACGATGGGAGCGGGACTGGTCGGGACGCCGGCGAGCCAACTCGTGTCGGGGCAGAAGCGCGGGCCGATGATGTTGTCGGAAATGCGAAGGAGCCGGCTGTTGGGGTAGTAGACCAGGCGGCTGGCCCCTCCCGGTGGATTCATGGTGTGCGCCAACTTGCCGCTCGCCGTCCTCCATATGCACAGGGATTTGGCGTCGCCGCCGACCACGTGCTTCCCGTCGAAGCTAAAGATCACCGGCCCGCCGACGCCGCCTTGCAGTGGGACGGCGCTCCCGTGGAGCTTGCCCGCACCGGCTCGCTTGAGCACGAACAGGACGCTGCCGTGCGCGGCGTCGCTCTCCAGCTTGGTCGGCCTCGGCTTACCGGCGGCCGATAGGCACAGCTTGAGCGCGTCCCCTTCCAGCGAGTAGACGCCCAGCTGGACGATCGGCTTGCCAAGGTCGATTTCGTGGCTCGTGTCGATTCCCTTGGGATCCTTGGCCGGGTCGAGCGTATAGTGGATACCTATCGTGTCTTTGGGGTCCTTGGAGTCCTTGGGCCCCCACTTGAGCAGGTCCGCAGTGAAGACCATTTGGATGTTGCGCGCCATCTCCGGGGGGGCTTCTGTCCCCCCTTCCGTGAACGAGACGACATCCCACGTCCCCTGGATCAGGTCCTTGTCCGACTGGGGCTTCTCGTCCTTGTCGTCCGCGGCCCGGCGGTATTCGAGCACGTAGGCGCCGGAGGCGGTGAAATCTTTGGGTCGTCCGTTTCCCTCGAAGGAGCTGCAAATCCTTAGGCGGTCGCCGTCCAGGGTGTAAATCACACGCGCGACTTGGCCCTTGAGTTCGCCCTCCGTGACGATGTAGTCCATCGTCTTGGGCGATTTGGTGGGGTCGATGCGGATGTCGCACAGCGGATCCACACCCTCCTTGGTTTTCGTCTGGTACTTCCCGTCTCGGATGGTCAGCACTTCCTGCGCCAGGTCGGACTTCGTGAACTCCGCGCCTTCCACCCTCTCCTTGCCCGACTGGTAGGCGACGGGGATCCAGGTCCCTTCGAGCCGCTTCATTTCTGCCGCGACCGGATCTTCTTTGGCGTCTTGCGGCGCGTCGTTCGGTTTGGCCGGGGCGGCCGGGGGCGCCGCGGGTTGCGGCCGGGGCGGCGGCCCGCCCGTCCCCCGCGCCGCCATCATCCCGACCCCGGCGCCGGCGAGAAGCACGGCCAGCGTCAGCGGCGCGACGACCTTCCAGGGAAACGCCGCAGCCGCCTTGCCGGCCAGCGCCAGCACCTGCGGAGCGGCCGCGGAAGCCGCCAGGGCGCCGGCCGCCAATGCCGGCAGTGCGGCGCCCCGCGATGCTTCCACCGCCGCCAGGGCGGCCCCCAGCGTCAGCCCCCGGCGGACCAGGCGGGCGTGCAGCCGGGCCCGGCCGCGCTCCAGCCGCCCCTTCACCGATCCGGGCGTCCACCCCAGCCGCCGGGCGACTTCCTCCTGAGAAAGCCCTTCCAGGCAGCACAGGATTACAGGCAGCCGGTAGGCCTCGGGCAGGCGTTGCACCTCCTCGTCCAGGCCGTCGAACAGCTCCCGTGCGACCAGCTCGGCCGGCGGGCCGGGGGCCGGGTCGTGCGGGTCGTCGGCGCCAGCGGGCGCCGGCCGGGGCCGGCGGAGGCCGGCGAGGCGGGCTTTGCGGGCCAGGCGCAAGGCCACGCCGTAGAGCCACCCGGCCAGCGCCTCCGGCCGGCGGATCCCACCGGCGCGCCGCGCCAGGACAAGAAAGGTCGCCTGAAAGGCGTCCTCGGCCGCGTGGGCGTCGCCTAGCACGCGGCGGCAGACGCGCAGCACCATCGGTCCGTGCCGCGCGGCCAGCTCGGCGAAGGCGGACTCGTCGCGGCGGCGGGTAAAGCGGCGGAGCAGCGCCGCGTCCGATTCTGGAGCCGCCGGCGACGCCAGGCGGCGGATGTGATGCAGGAGCGGGGTGAGGTCGGCCGTCATGAAAGCGTCCTCCTCGGGCGTCGGCGAATGTCCTTCCAAGGAGTACTGCCCGGAGCCGCGAGAATCGCACGCATCGTGGTGCGCCTGTGGGCGCAGCAACTTCCATGCCGCCCTCGCGGGGAGGGATGTGCGCAACGACCTCGGCCGGGCGCTCAAAGCCGCCATTGCCAGTGGGCGATCTCGCGCAGCCGCGCCTCGTGCGTCAAGTTGAATTGCAGCGGCGTCACGGTGATCCACCCCTCCGCCAGGGCCGTCACATCGGTGTCCGGGTGCGGATCGGGGCAGCCGAATTCCGGGTTCGACCAGAAATAAACCCGGCCGCGCGGGTCCGTGCGGCGGTCGTAGCTTTCCTCATACGCGGCCAGGTTCTGCGGCACGACGCGGACGCCGCGCGGCGTGTGTCTTTCCAGATCGGGTATATTCACGTTAAACAGCGAGCCGGCTTCCGGTCGCTTGGCGAGGATTTGTTCCACGACCTGCCTGGCGTAAGCGGCGCCGCGAACGAAGTCGGGCGGCGTCGGCTTGCTGTACTCCAGAGAACAGGCGATGCTGGTGACGCGGAAGAAGGCGCCTTCGATGGCGGCCGCGACGGTGCCGGAATAGAGCACGTTGATGCCGGCGTTGGAGCCGGCGTTGAGGCCGCTTACGATTAGGTCCGGCAGGCCGGGCAGTAATTCGCGCAATGCCAGCTTCACGCAGTCGGCCGGCCGGCCTTCCACCGCCCAACCCAGCCGGCGTCGATCGTCGTCCAGCACCTCCGCCGTGATGAGCGGGTTGGTGAGCGTGACCGAATGGCCGACGGCGCTCTGCTCCGTGGCCGGCGCCACCACTGTCACTTCGCCCAGCCGCCGCAACTCCGGCAGCAATGCCCGCAGGCCAGGGGCGTAAACGCCGTCGTCGTTCGTCAAAAGGATGCGCATTCCGTCTCCTCGGAATCTCACGCAAAGACGCAAAGACGCAAAGCAGGAGGCGCAAAAGCGCTTTCTTCCGCGGCTCTTTGCGTCTTTGCGTCTTTGCGTGACATTTTTACTCCTCCATCTTCTTCCGCCGCAAGATGTGGTGGTAGTGCTGCGCGAAGCGGTGCGCCTCGTCGCGCACGTACTGCAAGAGCCGAAGCGCCGCCGAGCGCCGGCTCAGCCGGATCGATTCGGCGGCGCCCGGACGGAAGATTTCCTCCTCGCGCTTGGCCAGCGACAGCAGCGTCGGGGGCTCGACGCCTAGCAGTTGAAACGCCTCCAAGGCCGCGTTGAGCTGGCCTTTGCCGCCGTCGATCAGCAGCACGTCGGGGAACGCCTCCTCCTCGCGCGACAGCCGGCGGAAGCGACGCGTCACGACCTCGCGGATCGAGGCGAAATCGTCCACGCCGCGCACGGAGCGGATGCGAAAACGCCGATAACCCGGCTTGAACGGCAGCCCGTCGATGAACGATACGAGCGACGCCACAGTCTCGTCGCCGCCGAGATGAGCGACATCCACGCCCTCGATGGTCCGCGGCGGTTTTTCCAGGTTCAGCACCTTCTTCAGACCGAGCAGACCCTTTTTCGGGTCGATGGGAAAGACCTCTGGCTGCACATCGCGGTCTGCATCGCCGCGCTGGCCGAGCTTTTGCAGCGCCTCGATGTCGTCGCGCAGCCGGGCCGCCTTCTCGAACAGCAAGGCGGCGCTCGCCTCCCGCATCTCCTTCTCCATCTCCGCGATCAGCCGGGCCTTCTTCCCCTCTAGCACCATCCGCAGTTTGCGGATTTGTTTTCGGTATTCCTCGCGCGTCACGCGGAAATTGCACGGCGCTGTGCATTGGCGGATGCTGTGCAAGAGGCACGGCCGGAACCAGCGCCAGCGCGGATCTTCGGACCGGATGTCCAGCGAACACGTGCGGAACTGAAAAATCCGCTGCAAAACCTGGATCGCTTGCCGCAGCGTACGGGCGCTGGTGAAGGGGCCATAGAGCCGCACGCCCCGGCGCCGTGGCGCCCGCGTAAACTCAACGCGCGGAAATTCTTCCCGAACGCGGATCTGCAAATAGGGAAATGTCTTGTCGTCCTTGAGATCGACGTTGAAGCGCGGCCGCACGTCCTTGATGAGGCGGGCCTCCATCAGCAGGGCGTCCACCTCGCTGTCGGCTGGCAGGAAATCGACGTCAGCAATGACCTTGACGAGATCGGCCGTGCGCACGTCCTCCGCGGCGGCCTTGGTGAAATAATGGCCAGCCCGATTGCGGAGGTTCTTGGCCTTGCCAACGTAGATCACCACGCCCTGGGCGTCCTTCATGAGATAGACGCCGGGGCCGGTCGGGAATTGCTTGACCTTCTCGGCCGGCGATTCGACGGCGGACATGCGAGGTCCTCTCTGCGGGCGCTATCGGAACACAGGCCGTCCGCTCCGCGAAAGGCCTTCTCTTCATGATACACCGCGGCAGCTGTGTCACCGGGATTTCCGGCGAAGGGCGCGCAGGACTCGCTCCGTCCAGGTCGGCGGCCGCACCACCGTCGGCTGGCCGAGGCGCCAGCGCTCCAGATCGTCGGCCAGGGCGCGGGCCGACGGGTAGCGGTCGCCTGGTTGCTTTTCCAGCCCGCAGAGGACGACGGCTTCCAGGACCGGGTCGATGTCGCGCCGCAGCTGGCGCGGCGGCACGGGTTGGCCGGATTGGATGCCGGCGACTCCACGCTCCAAATCGCCTTGGATAAACGGATGCCGCCCAGTCAGCAACTCGTAGAGGATCACGCCCAGGGCCCAGAGGTCAGTGGACGCATCCAGCGCCATCCGGCCCGTCAGTTGTTCGGGCGCGAAATAGCCCGGATTGCCGATCGGAGATCCCGGCAGATCTTGCTGCATGGAAACAAAGAGCGGCTCCAGGCCGAACTCGCCCAGGAGCGGCTGATTGCTTTCATCGAAGCGCACAGCGCTCGGCTTGAGGGCGCCATGCAGCAGACCGTGGGCGTGCGCGGCCGCTGTCGCCCCCGCGAGCTTCTCAATGAGGGCGGCGGCTTCTCGGATGTCGGAGAGCGGAAACGTCGCCGGCGACAACCGTCGATTCGTGGTCAGCGGCGTCGTGAAACTCGGCTGGCCCTCCAACAAACCGACGGCAAGGATCGGTAGGAGATAGGGGTGTCGGACCTGAGCCGCCGCGCGAAGCTCCTGCAAAAATGCGGCCGTATGCTCCGGCGGCAGCGCCAGCGGCCGGACGCGGTGGAGCGCGACAAAGCGATTGTACGTCGCGTCCCGGGCGCGGTGGACGACCACACGGCCGCCTTGCTCAATCGGTTCCAGGATTTCATGCGGGGGGAGGACGTCCGGCCCCGGCCAGTTTACGGCTGAGGCCAGCGGCTGCGCAGGCTGTTCTGGTGTTGGCATTTCCTCCGGCACGAGGCTTTCTTATGCTGCCGCTGCGCCGCCGTCCATGCTTCCCGCGCGAGGTGCAGCGGCTTATCCCATCCCGCCGCCGCCAAGGCCGCCGCCGCTGCCGGGTGCGACCACCGGAACGCAATCCGAGGCCGAAACCTGGACGCCCGTGACCGACCCGACGTTGCCCTGGTTGTCGGTGACCGTGAAGTCATACGTATCGTCGGCGAGGCCGCTGAACTGGTACATCCACATGCCCGCGGGCACGTTCCGCGTGACGGGCGTTCCGTTGTAGGTGCGCGTGGCGGACTCCATCGTGGCGCCGGTTGTTTGGCCGCCGTCGACGAGTTGACCGTATGCGGGAAAAGAAGGACAGACATTGGGCGGCGATGTAATCGGATATTGCACTGTGATGTTGCCGCCGAGCATTTTGGGATTCGTCATCTGTGCAATTGCTTCCTCAGAGGGCGTAACGATCGTTAGGGGAAAAGACGCGGACAAAGCGTCGGCAGTGTCCTCCGCTTGGACAACAGTCACCGTGCAGGCCGTTGTAGTCGCTGCTGCAAGGTTCAGCGGCACAACGAAGATCCAATCTCGTCCGTGCTTAACGCACAACGGGCCCTCCCTGGTGTGCAGTGCCCTGCGCTCGCCGCGAACCTCGTTAACGGACACCCTAACCCTCTTGACGCCAAGCTTCCTGCCTGCCACCACAAGGTAGAAGAATGGTTGCTTTTCCTTGAGCAAGCTCACTGCCGTGACCGTTTTGAACGGCGGGGGATGATGCGCGCGCAGAGACGGATTGCTCACAAAATCGCTCCTTTCACTCGTTGTCGTCCGCCGCCAGCGGCTGGATGCGGAAGTCTCGGAAGCACGCTTGGCTCTTGTTGAGATACAGCCCAACGCCGCCCCTGAGGGCGAGCGGCGCTGCCAGTCGCTGCAGGCCTGGGTCGTTGGGGTCCAGGCGGCGCAGCCGCGCGATGAACCGGCCGTTGTCATTTTCCGCCTCGGCCGGTTTTTTTTGCACGACAGCGGTTCCTTCCCAGAAAACGACAATCTGCTTCGGCGTAACGCGGATTTCGATCGTCCGCCATGCGCCAGGCTGGCCGGAGTGGCCCGCGGCTGAAAAGCATTCCGTCGACTTGATGGCGTCGTACCTATCGCGAATGCCGGAGTCGATTAGGTCATGGACTAGGCTGATGGTAACCGTGTTCCCTGCGGGTTTGGCCGGCGGATCCACTTGCAGCTTCTTCTGCAACTGGCCGTCCGCCCACACGCGGTTCCACTGATCGACGGCGTCCTGCACGTCGTTGAATTCCAACCGAAGGAACGAACGCACGGTTTCGTTTCCCGCGCGATCGCTGGTTCCCACGAAGGTGAGGCCGACGCTCCCGCCGTCCCCGCATCGGAGATGGCGAATCTGGCCATGAATGAGATACCGGTCATGCCCACACGTATCGGGGAGCAGTTCGACCAGCGTATAGGGCCAACCGTCCACCTCGAAGGCGCCTTCGGGGCCGATCAGCGCCTTGGCGTTGGTGTCCGCGGTGGCCCAACGCCACCAGGTGGGCATGCCCGCCATGGGAATCAGCTGAACCGCTTCTCCCCGGCGCAGCCGAGCTTGCACGTCCCACAGCGGCCGGTCGGGGTTGAAGAACCACAGGGAGAAGGCGGCCGCCAACCCAGCCAGGAAAAACCCGGCCGCGACGGCGACGACGATCCGCCGGCGTCGCCGCGGCGGCGCGGCAGCGGAGCGCACGGTCGCGGCGCCGTCCGGGCTGACCGGCTCGCCTCGCAGCCAGCGCGCCAGGTCGTCCGCTACCTCACCGGCCGCAGCGTAGCGCCCGGCGGGGTCCTTCTGCAGACACTTCAGAACGATTTTCTCCAGTTCCGGCGGCAAATCGCGGCAGTGCATTCGCGGCGGCGGCGGCTGGCCGATCATCACCTGCTTGTAGATGCCTTCCGGCGTCGCTTCCTGAAACGGCCGGGCGCCGGTCAGCAGCTCGTAAAGGATGACGCCCAGAGCCCACACGTCGCTGCGCGGCGAAACCTCCCACGTGTGCCCCGCGGCCTGTTCCGGCGACATGTACGACGGCGTGCCGACGCGCTGGCCGGGCGAGCTGGAATCGCCCTCCGCGTCCAGCACCTTGGCCAGTCCGAAATCGGCCACCAGCGGTTCGCCCTTCTCGTCCAGCAGAATGTTGGCAGGCTTCAGATCGCGATGAATGACCCCCTGTTCGTGGGCGTACTGCACCGCCCGCGCGATCTTTTCCACCAACGTCACGGCCGCACGCGCATCGCCACGGAAAGCAGCGGTGCGGCCGGACAGCGTGCCGGTCAGCAGGGGCATGGTGAAGCAGTGACGACCCTGGTGCAGGCCCATGCCGTGGATGGGGATGATGTGGGGATGACGCAGCCGGGCGGCCGCCCGTGCTTCGCGGTAGAAGCGCTGCACCGCCTCCGGCGTCTCCAGCAATCCGTGCCGCGGCACGATCATCTTCAGCGCCACCGGACGATTCAGGATCAAATCGAGGGCGCGATAGACGACGCCCATGCCGCCGCGGCCGATCTCTTCGTGGATCTCGTGCCGGCCTAGCTCGGGAATCCCTTCCTCGAACGCCGAGCTGGATGCGCCGGCGTGCGACTCCGTCTGGGCGTTGTGATCGACGCCGTCGGCCGGGCCGCCGACGGTTTGCTGCGTCTGCAGCCGGCGGATCAGCTGCTCCTGCCAACGGGGAAACCGCTGGAACCACGTTTGCGGCTCTAGCGCCTCGCCCAGCCGCCGGCGGAGGAAGTACTCATGCAGGATCAGATCGACGGCCCGTTCGGGATTAGACGTCAGGTTGGGGTGATCGGCGAGAAAAGCGTCGGAGTCCCACGCCTGGCCGGCCTGGAGATGTCGCTCCATGTCGGCGAACGCTTGGAGCAGCGTCGCATCAAGTTCGCCATGAGTGGAGGGGTCGGCGGCCATCGGGGGTTCCGGGCTGAAGAAACCACACACGACGCACTATCGCCAGTCTTCGCCAAGCAACAGAGACGTATACGAAAACAAATCGAGGCGGCGATGCTCGGACCAGACATAAAAACGACAAAAAAGCGGGATACGGGAGTCGAACCCGTCTAGCAGCCTTGGGAAGGCTGTGCACAGCCGATATGCCAATCCCGCAGGGACGAGATAAATCCTACCCACGCCATGGTGCGATCGCAAGCAATTTCCCCACTAGTTTTTCCGGCGCTGCGGCCGTACATGGTGCTTGACGCCGGCCGCTGTATCCGGGAAACTAGCGGGATGCTCGCCGCTCGCCGGCGCATAAATCCTCGGGGCCGGTTGCACCGCCCCTGTCATCGAGGCACGCCATGACTCCCCGGCTCGTCGTCACCGCCGGCCCGGACAAGGGCCGCTTTTTCAACCTCAACGCCGGCGAAACGCTCCAAATTGGCCGCAGCCAGGCCACCGCCACCCGACTCGCCGACCCGACGCTCTCGCGCGTCCATTGCGAGATCGAATGGAACGGTTCGCGCGCCGTGCTCATCAACATCAGCTCTAGCGGCACGCTGGTCAACGGCCATTCCGTATCTCAGCAGGAGCTGACAGCGGGCGATATGATCCGCATGGGTTCCACGGAAATGCGCTTCGAGCTAGGCGCCGGGGCGGAGTCCTCGACGGTCGTGCCGCCGGCCACGCGGCCCGTCGTGGCCGTCGATCTGACATCGCTCGTCGGCCAGACTTTGTCCCACTACGCCGTCGAGGCCGTGATCGCCAAGGGCGCCGCCGGCGTAGTGTTCCGCGCCAAGGATACCAATGACGGACAAACCGTCGCTTTCAAAGTGCTGCAGCCGGAATACGCCCGTCATGAGGAGGACATGCAGCGCTTCATCCGCGGTATGAAGATTGCGCTGCCGCTGCGCCACCCCAACCTCGTCGCGCTGCACAAGGCCGGCAAGACCGGCGTCTATTGCTGGTTGGCGATGGAGTACGTCGAGGGCGAGAGCATGACTCAGGTCATCCAGCGCGTCGGCGTGGCCGGGATGCTCGACTGGCGCTACGGCTATCGCGTCGCCGTTCACATCGCCCGCGCCCTGGAATACGCCCACGGACAGCCCAAACCCATCATCCACCGCAACGTCACGCCGACGAACATTCTGTTCCGCACGGCCGACAAGACGGTCAAGCTCGGCGACCTGGTGCTGGCCAAGGCGCTGGAAAGCAGTACGGCCCAGCAAATCACGCGGCCCGGCGAGCTGGTCGGCGACGTTGCCTACATGTCGCCGGAACGGACGCGTGGGACCGGCGACATCGACGGGCGGGCCGATCTGTACGGTCTCGGCGCCACGGTTTACGCCCTCATCGCCGGCCGGCCGGCGTTCAGCGCACCGACGCTGCCCGAGCTGATTACGCGCATCCGGAACGCCGAACCGGAGAAGCCGAAAAAGTATCAGATGGCGGTGCCCGATCTGTTCCAGGGCGTGGTCATGAAGCTGCTGGCCAAGCGGCCGGAGGAGCGGTTCCAGTCCGCCAAGGAGCTGCTGGTCGATCTCGACCGCGTCGGCAAGTTCGCCGGCGTCAGCGCTTGAGCGCCGGCGCCGACGCGAATTCATCGTCCAATACACATCCGCTTTATCGCTCCAGGCGGCCTGTCACGTCATGACCGTTTGCCGGTATGGACGGCGAGCGGGCTTCTGCCCGCCGCCGAACAGCCTTCGGCGCCACACACTCCCACTAGGGTACTGTCATGCTCGGGACGAGAAGCCTGGCGCGCCGGGTCCGGCTTGGTGCGCGCAGCCACATACGCCGTCGGCCGTCCATTCGGCGGTTCATTGAAAGGGTCTCGCCGCTGGAATTGGCGCCGTCGGCGGTCGCCGCCGTGGCCGACGCGGTCACGCGGAATCGGCTCATCACCCGGTCGTACTGGGAAATCTCCCGCCGCATGCGCGATCTGCTGGGGAGGGACGCCGGGGCCAACTGGTGCACCTTCGCGGCTTGGGCCTCCCGACGCGCCGGCCGGACCATCCGCGGCGAGGATTGCAGCGCCCTATCCGCCTGGCTCTTGCGTGCAGTGACCCTCGGCGATCTCGACCGTGAACGGGCGCGAACCAACGCAGCGGTGGGCAATCACCAGGTTTACGCCGAGATCGCGCCGCAGTTCGTGCGTTTTCTTCTTTGCTTCCAGGACCGCTCGCGCCGCGAGCCCGGGCGCCTGAGAGCATTCCTGCGGGGCCTGCGTCGAGGCGGCCCCAACCAGCGCGACCTAGCCGGCCGACCCGGCCAGGGCTTGCTGCGCAAGGCCTTCCGCAATTACTACCGAGCGCTTCGGGCGCGTAGCGTGGTGCAGCAGCGACGGTTCACGTTCCTTGCCAATTTGCAGGTCGCGCTGCACGAACAGAATCACCTTCAGGACGTGATCGCACAAGCATTGCCGCGCGCCGGATGGCTGCGCCGCTGGACGACGGCCATCTTTCTCGCCTTGCCCTTGCCGGGCGGCGAGTCGGCGCCAGTGTCGCACGATCCGCCGGGCGACCCGGCGCGGCGCCGGCACTGCATTAACGATCCGGCGCGTGGGTTGCTTGCGCAATTCGGCGTCGGCGAGTCGGCTCGCGGTTGCGGCGCATCGGACTGGGCCGATTTGGGACAGCGGATGCGCTTCATCATCGCCTTGATGCGGAATTTGCACGATGACCC
>DATKHW010000329.1:0-11566 GCA_035546275.1 Gemmataceae bacterium | reverse complement strand
CCGGACGCTCTAAGGAATCCGCATCAAGGAAGGGTCGCATGGAAACGCGTGTCCTGGTGACGGGCGGCCTCGGCTATCTCGGCAGCATTCTGTGCGAGCATTTGCTCGACGCCGGCTGCAAGGTGCGGGCCGTCGACAACCTCATGTACGGCGTCGGCCAGCAAGGGTTGTTTCATCTGTGCGCCCACTCGGATTTCGACTTCGTCAAGGGCGACGTCCGCGACGAGTCGCTGATGAGCCGGCTGCTGCGCGACGCCGACGTGGTCATCCACCTGGCGGCGATCGTCGGCGCCGCGGCCTGCGACCGCGATCCGGCGCTGGCGACCGGCGTCAATTTGGAGTCCGTGCGTCTTCTCTGCCGCTTGCGCAGCCCAAACCAGCTCGTGATCTATCCCAACACCAACAGCGGCTACGGCGTCACCTCCGGCGAGACCTGCTGCACCGAAGAAAGTCCGCTGCGGCCGATCTCGCTGTACGGCCGGACAAAGGTCGAGGCGGAGCGACTGCTGCTGGATCAGCCAAACGCCGTGGCGCTCCGCCTGGCCACCGTCTTCGGCATGTCGCCGCGCATGCGGCTCGACCTGCTGGTCAACCATTTCGTCTACGCCGCCGTCAAGGAAGGCTATCTCATTATCTTCGAAAAGGATTTCAAACGTAATTTCATCCACATTCGGGACGTCGCCGACTGCATGTTGCACTGCATCGCCCACGCCGATCGTATGCAGGGGCGGGCGTACAACGTCGGCCTGGATTCGGCCAACCTCTCCAAGGCGGAGCTGGCGATGAAGGTCAAGGAGCACGTGCCGAACTTCTACGTCCATTTCGCGCCCATCGGCCAGGACCCGGACAAGCGCAACTACGTCGTGTCGAGCCGCCGGCTGCACGAAGCGGGCTTCGTCCCGCGCCGGGCGCTCGACGACGGCATTCGGGAGCTGCTCAAGGGCTACGCCATGGAAGGCCGGCCCCTGTTTCAGAACGCCGCGTGAGGGATGCCATGCCGCGCTTCATTCCGAGCCAACGTCCGCGAGCGACGGCCGTCACGGCGGCGATCCTGGCCGGCGGTCTGGGGACTCGTCTGCGCAGCGTCGTCGCCGATCGGCCAAAGGCGCTGGCGCCGGTTGCTGGCCGGCCGTTCGTCGCTCACCTGCTCGATTTCCTGAACGCGGCGGGTCTCGCCCGCGTCGTTTTGCTGACCGGCTTCCGCGGCGAGCAGGTCAAGAGCGCGCTCGGCGATCGCTACGGCAGGTTGACGCTGACGTACTCGCAAGAACCGTCGCCGCTGGGGACGGGCGGCGCCCTGCGCGCCGCCTTCCACCATTTCGACTCGGAGATGATTCTGCTCCTCAATGGAGATTCTTATTGCCGCGTGGACCTGAGAGCGCTCGTTGCCTTTCATCGCAATCTCCAGGCCGGGCTTACGCTGAGCCTGGTCCATGCGGACGACGCCAGCCGCTTCGGCCGGGTGATCGCGTCGCCGAACGGCCGTATCGACGCCTTCGCGGAGAAAGAAGCCGGCTGCCGGCCCGGCTGGATCAACGCCGGCGTGTACCTGCTGCAGCGCAGCCTGGTGGAGGAGACTCCAACGGGCGGCCCGATGTCGCTGGAACGGGATTTGTTGCCGAAGTGGATCGAGCAAGGCGTCGTTTACGGGCGGCGCGCGGAAGGGCCTTTTATGGACATCGGGACGCCCGAATCCTATGCCGCGGCGGACCATTTTCTTGCGGAACTCGCGGCCGCTTGAACGGCCCGGACCGGGACGCCATTGCCATGACCACCGCGCTCCATGAGCCGGCGTCGCCTCCCACGAGCAGCGCGGCGACGCCAGGCAGCGATGAAACGGACAGCCAAGCTCCGTGCGAAATTGAGTTCGCCGGGTGGCTTCCGTGTTTCACGTTTTTCGGCGATTGCGGCCGCCACCCGCAGTTCGGCCACACGGCCGCTCCGCCTGCCGGCTATCGGTTCGTTTGCTCCGGCGGCGCGAACCAAGCGGTTCCTGCAAACCATCGCGCTCCGCTGATTGGCGGCGTCCGAACGGTTCTCGGCGCCGCGTGGCTGCTGATCCGGCCGTTCTGCTCCGCCATTCGAAACGCCCGCCGGTTCGGTTTCCCGGCCTGCCTGCGTACGCTTGCCGCCGTCGCAGGTTTGTTCCTGGCGCTGCGCCGCGCTGGATGCGGCTTCTGGGCGACGATCCAGTTTCTTCGTACTCGCCATTTTGCATCGCAAATTCAGGCGCCCCCGCGTGCGAAGCTGCTGTTCCTGACCAGCGTCCCGTTCATCTGCAACCAGCGGCCCTGGATCATTGAAATAGAGGATCCGATTACGTTGTTTTTTCCGTTCCACTTGAACGGCTGTACGCGCGACACGCCGATCCGCCGGTCGCCATACTGGCCCATCGTCAAGGCGCTTCTGGAATCCGACGCGTGCCGGGGAATCGTCACTCACATGCGATCCACCGCCGCGGCGTTGCCGCAGCTGTTTCAAAGTGAAAAGATCGCCCTGAAAACCGCATACATTCCTTGCGCCACGGAACTGCCCGCGGTCGCCGTGGATCAATCCGCCACGGATCGACTCGATTTGCTGTTCACCTGTTCCTGGCATCAGCTGCCGGTGAGCTTCTTTCTGCGCGGCGGCTTGGACGTCTTGCGCGCCTTTGAGATCGTGCAGGAGCGTTATCCGCACGTGCGGCTTACGCTGCGCACCCGACTCCCCGAACTCAAGCCGCGGTATCGACGCATCCTGGAAAAATGCTGGGTGCGCGTCATCGACCGCTTTTTGCCCAACGAGGACATGGACGATCTCATGCGATCCTCTCATGTCTTCTTGCTGCCGGCCGCGCGGATGCACGTGGTCTCGGTGCTGCGGGCGATGGCGTTTGGTCAGGCGGTGATCGCGTCGGACGGTTGGGGCTTCCGCGAGTACGTCGAGCATGGCCGCAACGGTCTAATCGTGCCGGGGCGGCACGGCAAGACGTCATGGATGGACGAAGACACCGGCTTCTTGCGCGAAGACCACGAACCCATGTTCCGGTCCAGCACGTCCGTCGCGACCGCGTTGGCCGATGCGATCGGTGTGCTGGTCGAGGACCACGCGCTTCGACGCCGGCTGAGCGCCCAGGCGCGGCGCGATGCAGCGACGCGGTTCAGCGTGGAACAGTGGAATCGGGGACTCAAAGCCGTCCTGGATGGGGCCGTCCGGCCAGGGACCAAACAGCGGAACCCGGCCAGTCACGCTTGAGGGTTCATGGAAGTGCAAGCAGCTGCGGCGTTGTATGGAACACGGAGCCGGCCGGGGTGCAGCCGCGCCCGAGCGGTCCTCGGCCTGCATGATTTGGCCCCGCTGCAGGATTTGGAGCCGACCGTGGACGGCGCGCCGTCGGCATGGCGCGTCGTCGGCCCCCGGCCGCTGCTGCGCCTGAGCCGCGCCTTTGCGCCCGGCTGGATCCGCATTCGCTTAACGATGAAGGCGACCGCGCCCGGCTGGATGGCACTTAGCGCCGTGGACGCCGACGGCCGTGCGGCGGATGCTCCGCTCATGCGGGGGGAGGTGCAAGGCGAAGCGGGCGTCGATTGCCATGTCCACCTCCGCCGGCCGGCGACGGCGTTGATACTCAGTCCGCCGGACGGACCGGGCGAGTTTCGTTTGGAGCGGCTGAACGTCGAACGCCTATCAACTATCCGAGCACTGGGCCATGCCGCGACGGCCAAGTGGCGGCTGTTGCGAAAGTATTGGCACACGGGGGCGGCGTTGCGTCGCGGCTTCGGCCTGCTGCTGCGCGGTCAATTCCGTCTGCTTTGGTCGAAATTGTTCCGCGGCATCAATGGGCCGGACCTCGAAGGACGCGAACCGTCCGAACAGAATAAGGCTTATGAAGCATGGCGAGCACGCCGAGCTCTGTCGGACGTGGACCGGGAGCGTCTGCGGCGGGAGGCGGCCGCGCTTGACGATCCTCCCGTTTTCTCCGTCTTGCTGATCGCCCCGGACGCAGGCGGCCTGCAACGGTCCGCTGCTTCCGTCCTGCGGCAGATTTATCTGCAATGGGAGCTGTTTATTGTCTGCATCGACGGTGCGACGCCGCCGAAGGACGGATTGGACGACTCGCGCATACGGATCGTTTATGCGCCCAAAGCCGACGCTCTGTCGGCCGCCCTGGCCGCGGCGACAGGCGACTATGCCCTGGTCCTGACGGCGGGCGATGAGCTGGCGGAGCACGCCCTGTCGCGACTGGCTGCGACAGTCGCCGCCGACCGCGCGCTGGACATGATCTATGCCGATGAGGATCGTTTGCTGGCCGACGGACGGCATGTCGAACCGTATTTCAAGCCGGATTGGTCTCCGGACCTTTTCCTTTCGTGGATGTACACCGGCCGGGGAGTTTACCGAACCGATCGCGTGCGCCAGGTGGGCGGCTTTCGGGCGGAATGCGGCGCCGCTCAGGAATACGACCTGGCGCTGCACATGAGGGTCGGCGCCGCCCATATTTACCATATTCCCGATATTCTGCTTCACCGAGCGACATGGGATGAACCTGGAGAGGCCGAAGCGGCGCAAGCAGTGCTCCGGCGCCATCTCAAGCGCACCGGGCGGGACGCCGTCGTCGAGCCGGGGCCGGCGCCGCAAATGCACCGCGTGCGCTTCGCCGTGCGCGACTCTCCCAGGGTCAGCATCGTCGTCCCAAGCGCCTGCCGACTAGTGCGCATACGCGGGGAACGTACATTTTACCTCCATAAATGTTTGGAAAGCATTGCACGCAGCACGTGGCCGAATCGGGAAGTCGTCATTCTGCACGGCCCCGACGTTCCGGCGGCGCTCGATCCGCTGCTGCACCAGGCAGGCGCCGTCCGCGCCGCCTACGCGGCGCCGTTCAGCTGGGCGCGGGCCATGAACCAGGGCGCCGCTCTGGCGCGCGGCGAACATCTGCTGTTCCTCAATGATGATGTGGAGGTGATTACTCCGGATTGGCTGGAGCGATTGCTCGAATTCTCGCAGCAACCGCAAATCGGCGCCGTCGGGGCCAAACTGCTGTTTCCGGGAGGACAGCTCCAACATGCGGGCGTCGCCGTGCTGGCCGGCCGGCCGGTCCACCCGTTTTACGGCCATCGCGGCGACCACGCAGGCTATTTCGACAACCTGCGCGTCCCCCGCAACTGCAGCGCCGTCACCGGCGCTTGCCTCATGACGCGCGCCGACGTGTTCCGCTCTATGGGCGGCTTCGACGAGAGCTTTCCTCTGAATTACAACGACGTCGATTACTGTCTGCGGCTGATCGCCGCCGGCCGGCGCGTCGTCTGCACGCCCTACGCCCGCCTATGGCACCACGAATTGGGGACGCGACCGGCCGGCGTCCATCCGGCGGAGATGGAGGCCTTCCACCGCCGCTGGGGCGCGGCCTGGGCGGAAGACCCATTTCACAATCCCAACCTCTCCGTCGATCATCTGGACTGTCGCATCCGCACAACGGAGAAGCTCCGGTCGGCGGGTTAAGGGAGCCGCTTATGAATGAGCAGCGCGACCATTGGCCGGGCGCCGTTTGCGTTGTCGCCGGAGGCGAACCCACGCTGGACGGCTCCGTCCCCATCGGCGAACGGCTGGCCGCACTGGCGCTGGCGGCGCGCGGCCGGCGGGTCCATTTCCTGTGGTGCGGATCGCCGCGATCGAACGCCGCCTTTCGCGAGCATCGTCGTGCATTGCAGGAAGCCGGCGTCCACGTTCATCGCCTGGAAGAGGTCGCCGTGCCCAGTTTCTGCCGCCAACCCAACGGCACGCCGGGATGCAGCCCCGCGCTGTATCAGAGCAATCTGGTCCGATTTGCCGTCGAGTCCTTGCATGGCCAGAGCCGCTTCGATGCAGTGGTGTTCGCGGCGTGGCAGGCTCTGGGCTTTCGCTGCGTGCAGGCGAAGCGAGCGGGCACGGCCTTCGCCGCAGTGCGGCTGGCTGTGCGGCTGGATTGCATCAGCGCCTGGCTGCGCGACGCCGACAAGCGCTGGCCGGCGCCAAAGGACTGTTTTATCGACTATTGCGAGCGCTACATGTGGAATAATGCCGACGTCCGTTGCAGTGCTTCGCCGTATCTGCGCGCCGAGGCGCGTCGCCTCGGATGGCGGGACGCCGATTTGAAATGCGACCCCCTCGTCGCCACGGGGCCGGCGACGAGCGGGGTGGTATTTGTGGTGAATCCAGAAACCGACAGAAGTTGCGCTCTGTTTCTAGATGCGGCGGAATCGCTTGACCCATCCGTCCCCCTATCCGTCCTGGCGCCGACCAAATCGCGCCGGCTTGTCCGACGCATCGCGGCGCGTCTGCGCGGCCGACCCTGCAGCGTGCTTTCCTGTGTCAGTCAACGGCGATCCGTGAAGTATCTGGCGGGCGGACGCCGGCTCGCGGTTTTCTGCGACCGTACCGAAACGCTGTCGCCTTTGCTCCGCGATTGCATCATCAACGGCTTGCCTTTTCTGGCCGCCGCGCCTTGCTGGTTGCCAGGTCAGATCGCTGACGCCGCGCCGCCCGCTCCGTGGTTTTTTGATGCGAACGCGCCAGACGCCGACCGCCGCATTGGCGCGGCGGTCCGATCCTGGTTAGACGGCGCCGCGACGGCCGTCGCTGAATACGACCTGGCGGCGGCCGTTCAACCGTCGGCGCCGGCGCCTTCAGGGCATCACGCACCTTCGGCGTCCCCTATCGTCACTGTGGCCGTGACCTATTACAACCTGGGGCGGTATCTCCCGGAAACGCTGGCTTCGCTGGCGGCGCAGACTTATTCCGACCTGGAAGTGCTTGTGATCGACGACGGCTCGTCGTGCCCGGAATCGCGGCGAGTGTGGGAGCAACAACAGCGGCTGTATCCGCAATTCCGTTTCATCCAGCAGGCCAACGCCGGGCTGGGCGCGGCTCGCAACCGGGCGCTGCGCGATGCGGCGGCGCCATACTTCATCCCCGTGGACGCCGATAATATTGCCGCGCCGCACATGGTGGAATGCTTCGTCCGCGCCATGCGCGGCGACCCGGGCGTGGCGGCCATGACCTGTTTCTTCCTGGCGTTCAAGGATACGGGCGATATCGAAAAGGGTGAATTTCTGTACCAGTGCTGTCCCCTCGGCGGGCCGCACGTCGCCAGCTGCGCTTATAACGTTTACGGAGACGCCAACGCCGTTTTTCGCACCGAAGACCTCCGGGCGGTCGGCGGCTTTCCGGAGGATCGCTCCACCTACTGCCACGACTGGGAGACGTTCGTCAAGCTGACGGGGACGGGCCGGCGCGTCGCGGTCGTGCCGGAGTATCTGTTCTATTATCGGCGGCGGGCCGACGGCATGGCCGCCGTCATGACGCGGAACGGTACGGATCTCTATCGCTTTGTTCAGAGGATGCTTGCGACCGCTTTTGACGGGGAATCCGCGGAAGACCGAATGCTCTGGACGACATTCGCCGCGTCGTTGCTTCCGCACGAACCGCGTTCGCAGCGCAAGCCGTGGAGTCCGGCGCGGTTGCTCCGCGCAACGGTCCGGCGCGTCGCCGCGGTGGGCCGGGCCGTGCGATCTTGGGCGGCGCCGTTATTCCGTCCGGCCGCGCCGGAACGCCTCCGCCATCTCGTGAGCGATCCGCTCGCGCATCGCCCGGTCCACCAGACTGCCGTGGTCCCGGCCGGGGACAATCTCGACGACGGCGTCGCTGCCGAGGTCCTTCAGCGACGCCTGTAAGAGCCGCACGGCCCCGTCCAGGTAGAACGTGTCGTCGGCCCCCGTGTAGACGTGCAGCTTGCCGGCCAGCTTCGGGCCGATCGTTTTCCATTCGCGCTCCAGTTTGAGGCGAATATCATATTTCTCCCAGGCGCGGGCCGTCTCGGGATCGACGGCGCCGGTGGTGCGGTCCCAGAGCTTCAGCGGCCGGCTGTCGGGGCCGCGCGGGCTGAACACCGCCTCGAACGAGGCGAGCTGGCCGCCGTGGCCCATCACCGTTTCCATATCGCTGAAGGGCTTGAAAAAGAGCGTCGGTTTGCCGCCGCTGCGGGCCAGCGGCCGCGGCTTGCCGTCGGCGTCGGTGAACAGGTTCACGCCGGGTTGCGTCAGGTCGATGCGCTGAAAATCGCGGAAATCCACGGGGTCCGGCGACGTGGACCAGACGCCGCCGAACGCGTCGGGATAGGCGACCTGGAGCCACAGGCTGCTCCAACCGCCGGACGAATGGCCGGTCACGAAGCGGGCGTTCGCCCTCCCGATGCCGCGATATTCCTCCTCGATCACCGGGATCAGCTCCTCGACCAGCGCCCGACCGACCGGGCCGTTGTTGGCCGAGTCCGCGAAGACGTGATGGCCGAGCGGGCAGTCCGGATCCAGCACCACCCACAGCGCCTCGACGCCGTCCAGGTTCGTGGCGTCACGCGACGCCGCTCCAAAAGCGCCGAAGTGCGTGCCGCCGAAGCCGGGGATTTCATAGACGACAGGATAGCGTCGATCCGGATTGGTGAAAAAAGACGGCGGCAGCACGACGCCGGCGCGCATCCGCGTCGGCCGGCCGTAAAACGCCGTCAGCAGCTTGCTTTCGATATCGACGAGCTTGACGCGCTTCGTCTCGACGAACGGCCGCTCGTGGTAAACCTGGTCGATGGTCAGCGACACGGCGCCGCCGGCCTTGGGGTCGAGGTCAGCGTGAAGCGGCTTGCTGTAACCGTTGCCTTCATCGGCGCTGAAGCTGCGGTCGCCGCGGTTAAAATCCATCACGGCCTGGGCGTAATAGCCGGCCGGCGCCAGCTGCGGCAGCGGCGCCGGACAGCCGAGCGCGCCGGCGCCGACGACCAGCACGTCGCCCGGTTTCCAGTCCTTCACGTCCACGGCGAAAAACGGTTCGGGATGGAACCAGTTCGGTCCGCCGGGCGGCGTCTTGTGTTCGGTCTTCGACAGCAAGACGTACACGCGACCTGTAAACGGCTGAGCCGAAATGGATCGGTCGAAAACGACATGGAATTCCAGCGGCCGCGGCTCAGCGGCCAGGACGGGAAACGCCGGAATAAACAACAGAACGACAGCCAACCGCCGCCATGGGCGCGACATGAAACGCAGCTCCACAAAACAGGAACGAAGGGGGGAGGGCGTTCTGATCGATTGTATGCGAAGGAGCGGCGAAAAGACACGGCCCCCTCGTCCCTGCCTTCTTCTGCATGGAAGAAAGCACGGATGGGGGGCCGCAAGATTCGTCAACCGGCAGGCGAGTCAGTCTTCCAGGAGCCGCAGCACCTCCAGGCTGTAGCACGGATACCCATCCACCGGCCCCAGCGCCTCGGGGCCGCACCCCTCATCGGGGCGCTCCGGCGTGATGGGATCGTCGTGCCCTTCATCGCTCCGTTGCTCGACCATTCAATGCACCCTCCGCCCACAGAGCCTCAAAGAACCGAACAACGCGAAAGTGCGTCTCGTCGTCCGGGCGCGGCGGCGGGTCAAGAGGACGCCGTTGTTCCTCCCGGCGGCCGCCCGAAACCATCCTGGCGGGTCAGCCGCGCCCAAACGGGTTAGACAAATATATGCCTCTTCGTCCGGCCGGGGAAGGCGAAATGAGCACGGCCGCATGAGTTTGACTTGCCCAGTCGCCGTCCGGCCCATGCGGTTGCGCCGGTTTGCCCCTCTTGCCGGGCTTCGCAGCCCCGACGGCCGTCATAGCTTGCCCAGCAGATCCTTCCAGCGCTTCCAGGCGTCGTCGCGGGCCTTCTTGTTGGCGTCGTTGGCGTCGGGCGCCTCGCCGGCGCGCATGAAGCCGTGGCCGGCGCCGTCGTAGGTCGCGGGGTCGTAAGTCTTGCCGGCCGCCTTCATCAGCTCCTGGCTCTTGGGCACGGTCATCGTCACGCGGGCGTCGTTGCCGCCGTAGAAGCCGTCCACCGGACAGTTGATGCGCTTGATGTCCGCGTCCTGATCGGGGCCGACGCCATAAAAGACAAACGCCGCCTTGATATCCTTGTTGTTCGTCGCATAGCGGAACGCCTGGCCGCCGCCCCAGCAGAAGCCGGCGACCGCGACCTTGCCGTCGCAGGCGGGGTCCTTGGCGACGTAATCGACCGTCGCGTTCAGGTCGGCCGTCACCTGATCGGGCGGCAGCTTCGTGATCGCGGTACGCACGTCGTCGATGCCGCCGAAATCGGACGTGCCGCCGCCTTTCGGCCCCATGCCGGACAGCAGATCGGGCATGATGGCGATGTAACCGGCCTCGGCCAGCTCGTCGGCCGTGAGGCGCGCCCAGTCGGAGGCGCCGAAGATTTCGTGGATGACGACGACGGCGGTCGCCTTGTCCTTGACTTGCGGGTAGACGATGAACGCTTGCAGCTCACGGTCGCCGTGCTTGATCTTCACCCATTCACCGTGGCGCGGCGATTTTTCGAGACGGCTTTTCGCCCAATCCTGGGCGGGGGCGACGGCGACCGACAGCAGCAGGACGATCGTGGTCCACGTGCAGCGGCTCATGGAAGCTCCTCCGGCGTACATGGAAATGGATAGGGCGACGCACAGGTTGTTATAGGCGGCGGCCGGCAGGAGACGCTCCGTTGACCCGGTCCTATTACCGCGAGGCGAGGGGGCGTCTTTTGATCCTTTTTCTTGCCTTTCGTATCCCCCCGGCTTATGATCAACCCATGCTCGGCGGCCCCCGCGAATTGCAGGCGCCGCCTGGCGGATCCATCTCTCATTTTTCATTCATGCGAAAGGACGAGTGCCATGGTACGAAGTCGCGTCCGTCGATGGGGCTTCACGCTCATTGAGCTGTTGGTGGTGATTGCGATCATCGCCATCCTCATTGGCCTGCTGCTCCCCGCCGTCCAGAAGGTGCGCGAAGCCGCCGCACGCACGCAGTGCTGCAACAACCTCCATCAGATCGCCGTGGCCGCCCAGGACTACCATGCGTCGTTCGGCTACCTGCCGGACCCAGGCACTGGCGACGCCGTCGCCAACATCGGCGGGTCCGCCCAGCCGGGCGGTTGGTCCTTCCAGCTGCTGCCTTACATCGAACAGAATGCGGTGTTCGCCAACGCCAGCGTCAAGATCCCCCAGAAAGTGTACCTTGATCCCGGTCGATCGCGCACCTCCACGGTGTTGAACGACACGGCTCACGGCGGCCGCTACACCGGCTGGGCCGTCACCGATTTCTCCATGAACGTTATCCCATTCGGCGGCGGCACCAACGGCGATCCTTTCACGCAGATGACGATCGTCAACATCCTGGACGGCGCCTCGAACACTGTTTTCATCGGCGAGAAATCGGTGGATCCCAACCGTTACATCAGCGACGGCGGCGACTGGGACGAGCCGTTGTACGCCGGCGGCTGGGGTGGGACCGAGCGCAATGGAACCGGCATCTACAAGGACGCCCCCGGCGTGCCTTATGCCGGCAATTGGGGCGCTCCCTATTCGGGCGGCGCCCCGTTCGCCATGTACGACGGAAGCGTGCGCCTGGTTCCCCACGGCTTCGACGCCAATTCATTCTTCACCTACTTGACGCACAACAAGGGCGACGTACCGGCCGTTCCGCTGCCGTGACGCGCTGGCGCAATGCTGTGGATCTTACGGACGCGGCTTCGGCGGACCTGACGCAGGTC
>DATKHW010000328.1:0-5105 GCA_035546275.1 Gemmataceae bacterium | reverse complement strand
GGATACGCTCCGCCGTGCTGCCCATGAGGATGCGTTGGAGGCCCGATCGACCGTGCGAGCCGATGACAATCAGGTCGCAATTGCGACCGCGGGCCACCTGAGCGACGACGTGGGCCGGCTCACCGTCCACGACCACACGCTCAACCGCCACGCCAGGCGCGTCGGCCGTGGCTTCCCGCTCGGCCTCGGCGAGGCGTTCGTGGTACTCGCCCGGCTGTGGCGCGGCCGCCTCGCCGAAGCTGACCTGCTCCTCGCTCAGCGGCCGGGCCGCGTGCAAGACGACGACCGAGGCGCCTTGCGCCTTGGCCAGATCGACGGCGATGCGGAATGCGTAACGCGAACACTCGGAGAAGTCGGTAGGATGAAGAATGCGATGGATGCGAAACATGGATGCGCCTCCGGAACGCCAAGCGAGAGGGAGATCCGCTTCTGCTATCATTATACTCTGCTGTTTGGGGCGGAGCTTGTTTAGGATGAAACCGAAATGACCAATACACCCTGGCGGCGAGTCGCTTTCGTTGCAGCCGTCGTCCTTGTCGTCCTGGCGATAACAGCGGCAGTGCTTCTGCGGGGCCGCACGCGGGCCGCGGCGCCCCAACAGGCGCCGACCGTCTTCTACACCGTGCGGCCCAAGGACGATCCCGATTTCAAGGTTTGGGTGACTAACCCCGCGGACGTTCACGGCTACTACCGCATTGATCTAGAAGCCCAAGTCCCCGGCGTCGTCGATTACCTGGTCAAGGACTTCCCCGACCGCGTGGCCCAGGGCGAGGCCCTTCTAACGCTTTCCGTCCCGGACCTGGAGGCGGACATTGCGGTCAAGAGGGGTCAGCTCGCGGACCGAAAGCGCGAGCTGGAAGTTTACGGGACGCGGGAGGAAGTGGCGGCCAAGGCGATCGACACGGCCGACCACATGCTGGAGGAAGCCAAGCAAAACGTGATCATGGCGCGGTCCGACTGGGAATTCCGCAAGGTGCGGGCGGACCGCTTCGACAAGCTGGCGAACACTGATCTGGCGGCGACCAAGGACATTGCCGACGAAACCCGCGCGGAAGCCCAGAAAGCGGCGGCGGGGTATTACTTGGCGACGGCGTCGGAAGGTCGCGCAAAGGCGGAATTGGCGGAAGCCAAAGCAAAGTTGGAAGAGGCGCGTGCCGATACCAAACTCAGGCAGTCGGAAGTGGAGCGCGCCAAAAGCGAATTGGAGAAGGCCAAGGCCCTGCGCTCCTTCGCCGTCATCCGGGCGCCCTGGGACGGCTTTATCGCCGGGCCGCGGCACGTGGACCCCGGCGCGTTCGTGTCCAACGCCTCTTCCGGCCACAGCGACCCGCTGCTGACGCTGGAACGCACCGACATCCTGACCGTCTCCGCCAATTTCCCGGACACGTATGCGCCCTACATTCAGGGTCCGACCGCCGGCGAGCCGGGGACGGAGTTTAAGCTGACCATCCCGGAACTGCCCGGCGTCATCGTAAAGGGCCACGTCACGCGCGTCGATCGGACCGTGGAAACGCCAGCCAACGACCGCACGATGCGCGTGGAAGTGGACCTGTTCATGGCGACTGACGCGGACTACCAGCTGCTAGAGCGCTGGAAGGCCACGCGGCAGGATCTGCTGACGATGGGCGCCACCGAGGCCGGGATGGTCGGCTCGACATTTGGACAAGGCCCGTTGCTTTCCGCCGCGGGTCTGTGTCCGGGCCGGTTCCAGGAAGTTCTCAAGGGCGACGCGATGCCGATCCAGCCGACCGTGACGCAAAAGGCGTCGCTCGGATCGGGTTCGCCGCTGAGCCGGCTGAAGCCTGGCATGTTCGGCGACATGCGCTTGGCGTTGCGCGACTTCCCCAACGCCTATTTGCTGCCCAGCACGGCGGTCTTCAGCCGCGGCGGGGAGCGCTACATCTACCTGGTCAAGGACGGCGCAGCCGTGCTGACGCCGGTGGAGGTGCCGGTGGAGCAAGAGGCGGAGCCGGTCGGCGATGCCCCGAAAGCCGGCCGCCGGGTGATCGAGGCCCTGGTGCTGGTCAAGGAGCCGAACGGCGGCACGCGGGCGCTGGGCCCCGACGACGAGGTCGTCGCCGCCGACCAGGGGGAATTGCTGGAATCGCGCCAGGACGTCAAGACGTGGCACGTGGAGTGGTGAGCCGCGGCACGCGCAGGGAGGCGCCTATGTGCGACCGACGAACGCCTGTTCTCCTCCGGCGGATCCTCGCCGGCGGCGCCTGTCTGCTGGGAGCGCTCGGCCCCCAGGCTCTTGCACAGTCGCCGCCGACCGCCGTCGTCAACATGCCCGCGCCGATGATTCGGTCCCCCAAGCGTCTGCCGGAACTGGCGCCGCCCGCCCCGCCCGCTAAGCCAGCGCCAACCGACGCTGGGCCGGAACAAGCGCCGCCTCCCCAGCAGCTTCCGCAGGCTGAGGTTGCTTCCACTACGCCCGCTCCCATCGACCTGCCCTACGCCCTTCACCTGGTAAACGCCAGCAATCCAACCATCGCCGTCGCACGAGAGCGCATGGAACAGGCTTACGAGCGGCAGCGTCAGGCCGGCGTGCTGTGGTTGCCAAATCTATGGCTCGGAGGCAATCCAAACAATCCGACCACCTTGGCGATGTTTTATCACCACGATGGCTACCTGCAATCCTCGACCGGCGCCAACGTCAAGGTGGACAAAAACGCTCTCTTCCTGGGGGCCGGCGCGGGCCTGAATTTCGAGCTGGCCGACGCCTTTTTCGCGCCATTGGTTGCGCGGCGGTTGACGGAAGCCGAAGCAGCGCGGGCGCAGGTCGTCACAAACGACATACAGCTCGACGTGGCTCTGACGTATCTCGATCTGCTTCGCGCTTACGGCGCGTTGGCTATCAACGCCGAGACGTTGGCCAACGGCGAAGCTATGTACAAAATGGCCCAAAGCGGAGTGAAGAACGGCCTGGCCAAGCCGGCCGACGCCAACCGGGCTTCGGCCGAGGTCGAGTTCCGCCGCCAGGAGCGACTTCTGCTCCAAGGCCAGGCCGCCGCCGTTTCCGCCCGTCTCGCCCAGCTGCTGCTGCTGCCGGCGACGATCGACCTGGAACCAGCCGACCAGGCCGTGCTGCCGATCACCTTGGTTCCGGACGCCCCCTCGCTGGATGATCTTGTGGCGACCGGCTTGATGAACCGGCCAGAGTTGGCCGCCGACCGCGCCCTAGTGGCCGCCGCGCTGGCCTCCTGGCGAGGCAGTCGGTGGCGGCCGCTGATCCCGTCCCTGCAAGTGACCTATTACGGCGGCGACTACGCTGGCGGCACGCCCGGCCTCGGGACCTATAGCGGCCGCGACGATGTGTACGCCCAGGCCGTCTGGCAGCTGCAAAACTTCGGTCTGCATGATCTCTACGTGGCCCGAGAGAACCGCTCCCGTTACCGCGAGGCGACGCTGCACGTGGCCGAGACGACGGCCGAGATCGGCGCCGAGGTGACGGCCGCCGCCAAGCTCAGCATCACCTATGAGCGCACGCTGCCAAATGGGCAAGAAGGCGTGCGTCAGGCAGAGCTGACCTGGCAGCGACTTTACGCCTCCTCCTTCGGACTGGGCAGCGAAAAGGCGCCGGTGTTCCAGCCGCTGGAGGCCCTCATCGCCGAACAGCAGCTGAACCAGTCCCGGCTGGAATACCTGGACGACGTAATCGGTTACGACCGGCAGCAGTTCCGGTTGTATTGGGCCATGGGACAGCCGCCGGAAAAATCGCTGCCATGCGCGGTCGGCAAGCCCGTTGAACAATCCGTGCTGCCGCCGCCTCGCCCCTGACGTGGGCGGATCGAAACGGCCACGCAAATCCATGGCGCCCTTGACGCTGGCCTTAACGGCCAGTAGAAATGGGAAGTTGGTTCCCAACCGAACCCGCGAACAGCCTGCGGCCTTTATGGCTTCAGGCGTTTTTTATGTCGCCTAGGAGAGGAGCCTCGGCCCGCCGCCGCGCCGCCGGGGCGCGTAGCCATGTCCGCCGCCTGCACCTGTGTCGTCGGCCTCCAATGGGGCGACGAAGCCAAGGGCAAGATCGTCGATCTGCTCACCGATAGACACGACTTTGTCGTCCGCTACAACGGCGGCGCCAACGCCGGACACACGGTGGTTCACGGCCAACGCACCTTCAAGCTGTCGCTGCTGCCGACGGGCGTGCTGCGGCCGGGCGTCGTCTCGGTCATCGCCAACGGGGTCGTTTTCTATCCGCCGCGCTTCCTGGAAGAAGTCGCCGGCCTCCGCGCCGCCGGTGTGGATGTGGGCAAGAACCTCCTTGTCAGCGATCACGCTCACGTCATTTTGCCCTACCACATGGAGGAAGAGCGACTTAACGAGGCGCAGAGCGACCAGGCCGTCGGAACCACCGGCCGAGGCATCGGCCCCTGCTACCAGGACAAGGTCGGGCGCATCGCCGCCGTGCGAGTCGGCGAGTTGCTCAATCCCGATCATCTGCGCGAGCGGTTGCGGATTATCGTGCCGCGCAAGAACCGTCTGCTGCGCGGCCTGTCGCCGGAGGCCAAGCAATTCGACGCCGATGCGCTTTGCCAGGAGTTCACCGCCTACGGCGAGCACATCCGGCCGCACGTCGTCGATTCGGTGACTCTCTTGCAAGATGCGTTGCGGGGCGGCAAGGGCGTTCTCTTTGAGGCAGCGCAAGGCAGTTTGCTCGACGTGGACCACGGGACCTATCCCTACGTCACCAGCTCGAACAGCTCGACGGCCGGCGTCTGGAGCGGTTCCGGCGTGCCGGCCCGAAAGCTCAGCCGGGTGGTCGGCGTCATCAAGGCCTACGCGACCCGCGTCGGCCGCGGTCCATTCCCGACGGAGCTGACCGACGGCCCCGACGGCGTCGGCGAACGCATCCGCCGCACCGGCCGCGAGTACGGCACCGTCACCGGCCGGCCGCGCCGCTGCGGCTGGTTCGACGCGGTCGCCGCCCGCTACACCCAGACGCTCGCCGGGGCCGACGAATTGGCGGTGATGCTGCTCGACGTGCTGAGTGACTTGCCCGAGATCAAGATTTGCACGGGCTACGAGCTGGACGGCGCGGCGGTCGATCACTTCCCCGGCGATGCGTTTTTGCTGGAGAAATGCATACCCGTGTGCGAGAC
>DATKHW010000327.1:0-8299 GCA_035546275.1 Gemmataceae bacterium | reverse complement strand
ATCTCTTTCGCCGCGAAAGCGCGGATCGCCTCGGCTCCGGCGAATTCTCGCTGGACATCATTGACCAAAGCATCCGCGTCGAAAGTCGCCATCCAGGCATCGATATCGTGGCCGTTGCAGGCAGCGAGGTGGCGAGCGATGGCTGGCGGTAGATCGTTGGTTATATCCTTGGACATGGTTGGCTCCCGATGTTTGTTTCCCGCTAATGCGAAAACTATTGGTTCCTGCGAGGAGGTATTAGACGTTCAGTTCGGATAGCATCGATCCCATTGGGGAATAGATCCGTCGTCCGCTTCGGTGAGCAGCTGAGCCAGCAAGTCAACAAACACGGCGACTTTGCTGGGCTGACGGCGGGACGCGGGTCGCACGGCGCTGATCGGAATTCTGGCCGGCCCACGATCGCGCACGACTCGCCGCACGGTTCCGGCGCGTATGTCGGCCGCAAAAAGCCAGCAATGTGCCTGGGTGATGCCGAGGTCGGCAAGGACCGCGGCGCGGAACTGTTCGCCATGATTGCTGCGAAACGACGCCGCCGCCTGATAGGATATCATCCCGGCGCGGCTAGATGGCTCGTACCTATTATTTGTAGAGCCAAGGCTTATAGGCAATCTCGATGTTGTATCCGTCCGGGTCGCCGATATTAGCCGCAAAGTAGTCGGCACGCCATTCGGGCCGAAGGCTCGGTTCCTTGTTTGAGGTAGCTCCGGCGTCCATCGCCGCCTTGTAGCTGGCCCTGACCGCGTCGGCGCTCTTGGCGGTGAATGCGACGTAAAGGTCTTTGCCGACTTCGCCATTCTTCAGCCAGAAACCCGGCTCGCCATTGATGGCGAAACCGAGGATTCGATCGAACTCGTAAGGCATGTCGATGCCAAGCTGCCCAAGCAGCTTCTTGTAAAACTCGCTCGACCGTTTCAGGTCAGAGACGGGCAGATAAATATGGTCAATCATGACTTTCCTCCTTTCGTTTGACTGTGACAGCCCCGATCAGGGCTCTGCTGAGTCCTGATCCGGCAAGTTAGTTTGCCGAGGTCAGCGCACCTTTGAATGGACGCATCCGTTCCGAAGGCTCAAACGGTCGGAATCGTTCCGCCGTCAATGACGTACTCGCTTCCAGTGATCGACGACGCACGGTCTGACGCGAGGAAAGCGATGAGTTCAGCGACCTCGTCGGGACGGGCGGGACGGCCCAGCGGTATCCCGCCGAGCGAGTTCATGAGCCCCGCTCGCGCGGTAGCCTGGTCAGTTCCAGCGTCGGCCGCAAGCCGTTCGACGAGCCCCACGGCGGCCTCGGTCTCGGTGTAGCCAGGGGCCACGGAGTTCACGCGGACCCCGCGGGGGGCCACTTCCTTCGACAATGCCTTACTGTAGTTGCTGAGCGCGGCCTTGGCGGCGGCGTAGGCCAGCGTCGCCTCGAAGAGCGGCAGTGTCCGCTGGATCGACGACACGTGAACGATGACGCCGCGACCCTGCTTGAGCATCGACGGCAAGAAGCCGCGATCTAGGCGGACGGCTGACAGGAGGTTCAAATCGAGCGTCTGCTGCCAGTGGTCGTCCGTCAGGGCGAGCGCGCCCCCGCCCGGTGCCGAGGAGCCGCCGACCGAGTTAATCAGCATGTCGAGGCCACCGAGCTGGCCAAGCGTGGCCTCAATAACACAGTCCGCCCCCGCGGGGGTACTGACATCTGCTTGGATGAAGTGGTCGGACCTGCCGCCAATCGGAACTGACCGAGCAGTCGTAAGCACCACCGCGCCTGCGGAGGCCAGCCGCTTGACGACGGCCGCGCCGATTCCCTTGGTGCCGCCGGTGACCAGGACTCGTTTGCCGGCGAACTCGGAGGTCTCGGGCGTTTGCAGGGTGGCTGAGTTGTTCATGGCTGTCTCCTCGTGTGAGGGAAATCGGAGCCTTCGCTCCGTCTGCCTCATGGACACATTTGGAGACCGACCGTGACAACCCGTCGAGGTTTTTTCAGTTCAGATGCAGTGCCTCGCGCAGATCGTCGGTCTCCAGCATGCGCCGAAGCCAACTGACCTGATCCGAAGGCTGCAGAAACGGGTGATCGCGGTAAATGGCCGCGTACTGTTCCTCAACGACGTCCTCGATTTCGCGCACCGTTTCGGCAGCAACGTCCTTCACGCGCTCGACATGCTGCGGAACGAACAAGAGGTGATACGGATCGACGTGGCCCGCCTCGATGAAGCCCTTGGTCTTCTTCGGACAGCGGCAGGGGTTATTCTTGTTCACCAGGCCGCACTGGTTGTTCATGAAGCTGCAGAGGTCACGGCGTGCGCGGGCCAGGCACTGACGGAAGTTGTCGGCGGTCATCTCCAGTACCTCCCCGCTAACGGTGTCGCTGGCGCCGAGGATCTCACCGAGCGTGAAGATTAGCCGCTGCTTTCGGTCCAGACAGAGCAGCATCCCCGTCGTGCAGCCGGTCTTGGCTTCTTCGACCAGGAGCGGCACCTCCACGGGCACGCTTTTCGGATCGGGCAAGTCGAGATCGGGTGTGCGGTCAATGGCGGCGCCGTACTTGGCGAACGTCAGCGTTTGTGTCTCCGCGCCGTGGCGTTTCATGTTGAGGACGTGATTGGCGGCGATGCGGTAGAGCCAGGTGCGGAACTTGCTTTCGCCCTTGAACGTACTGAGCTTGGTGATGACCTTGATGAGCACTTCCTGGGTGACCTCCTCGGCGTCGTGTGGCGAGAACACCATGCGGACGGCGATGTTGTAGATCCACGCCTGATGCCGCAGGACCAGCTTCTCCAGCGCCGCCCCATTGCCGTTCTTGGCCTGTGAAATCAGGTCGAAATCGGCGGATTCGTCGATTACTTCAGTAAATGGATTGAACACGGCTGTCCCTCGAGCGGTTGAAGAGTATCTCCTCCTTAGACACGCCGAAAGAATCTGTGTGACAATTCAAGTGGTTATCGGGCCGCCCCGGTGACGCACGCGCTTACGCCGGGACCGATTTCATCATCGTCAAGGACGGCCGGATTGCGGCCGTTTATCTCTTTCTCGACAAGCTACCCTGAGCTGCCGCCGAGGGCGAGACGCAGCGAAGGCGCTCATCGTCGCTGTCATGAGAGTGCGCGCTCCTCCAGCCAGTCGACGTAGAGCAAGCGTTCCGCAAACAACCACGCGCCGTCCATCTTCACGAACGTGTCGAGGTAGCGGAGCGATGCGACCATCAATCGCCGCTTTCCACCATCGACCGTGACGTGATGCGCGAGGCAGTAGGTCTCGCCGGTACTTCGGTCGGCCGACAACGTGAGAATGGTGCTCTGGCCGACGAAGTGCGTGGTGGCATCGTACTTGTTCAGGTCGGCGAAGACTGGGGCGAGCGCCTCGCACGAGTGGAGCTCCGTGGAGGGCGCCGGGTCCTTCGCGTTCATGTACACGACGAAGTGCGTGTCTTCGGTGAAGAGCGACATCTGACCTTTCGCGTCCCGATGGTCGGCGCAGTGTGCGTAGGCCTCGACGAGCTCCCGGATGGCGAGGCGGTCCGCGGCCTCTGCGGGAGAGATGGCGGTGTGCTTGCTCATAAGAGTCCCCCTTCGGCCTCGAGGATGGCGCGGGGCTCGACGAACGCCTCGATCCCGTAGCTGCCGTATTCGCGGCCGACGCCAGAGTACTTGAATCCGCCCCAGGGTGCCTGCGGATCGTCCGTCATGCCGTTGATCACGACGCGGCCAGCCCGCAATTGGGTGGCCACGCGACGCGCGCGCTCGACGTCGGTCCCGAGGACGGCGCCGTGGAGGCCGTACTTTGAATCGTTGGCGATCCGGACTACATCCGCCTCCGAGTCGTACGCGATCACGCAAAGCACGGGGCCGAAAATCTCTTCCCGGGCGATCGTCATGTCGTTCTTCACGTTGACGAACACCGTCGGCTTCACGACGACAAAGAAAGACAAAGAAAGGGGACGCATCTATTTCTCTTGACCTTCTATTTCGTGCCGAACAGGATTGCGTCCCCTTTAATTGCGTTTAATTGTGAAAACTAGATGCGTCCCCTTTCAATTGCCTCTAATTGCCCGGAATTGTTGGAACGGACGCAGGTGAATCGCGGTGCCATAGTCACCTCTTGACCCCCAGCCCCAACCGGGGGAACATAGATTGCGCCCGGCGTGTGCAGTCAAAAGGAGCGCCCGTGTACCGATGTCGCTGCTGCGGCCAGTTGTCCATCACGTTGTGGCAGAAGGCCTGGGCATGTCACCGACTTCGCTTCGTGACATGCCGAAGCTGCGGCGCCTCCGTGGGCATATCGGCGACCAGTTTCTACCTCACCAACGCGCCCGCGCTGCTCTACATCGTAGGCTTGTACCTCTACACCGACTTGGTCGCGCCTATCCGGACGAACCTAACCTTCTGGCTGGTCACCGCCAGCATCCTTGTCGTGCCGATGATCTACTTTCTCCTGGCGACTGCGATGCGAATGTGGCTTGTGCGGCTCATCCGCCGCTGACGCTGATTGGTGTGGATGCTGGCGGAGCCGACCAACACGATCTTAGGACACTACGGCCGACGGCGCCCCTATCCGACTGCCCAGACGCCCCTTCGCTATGGTATAATCGCCCCCGCGGGCGCGTCCAGGCAGCGCTGAAAACCCCCCTCCATCAGGCGACAAATCGGCGGCGCCCGCAGACGCCCACTAGCGTCCCTTAGCGTCAGGCCGACACACCCCCGTCGCGCTGCGTGTCGGCCTGACGGTCTGACGGACAGGGGACGGAGGGACAGCCGTGAAGCATGGCGCAACACCGATCGCCTCGCTCCCGTCGCCCGGCTCGGAAAGCCGTCCGTCCGGCGGCGCCGGTCGCAGCGGTTGCAACGGCTGCGGGGAATGCGGCGACCGTGCGGCCCGTCCTCTAAGAGGATGCGCGCATTTTCCGGAAAGGGATTGCTCCGCGCCGGTAACCTAAGGACAATACATAAACCGCGCCGCCTTCGGCTTGGTCGGAATCGCTCCCCACGCGGGGACGTCTTGCGCGGCCCTGGACCCTTCGCTCCCAACTGCTTTGCACCCTTGATGCGGCAACGAATTCTGGAGTGGAACCGGCATGTCAAAGCACTGTGAGGTCTGCAATTGCTCCTACGCGGATGACCTGAAAGTCTGCCCGCATTGCGCCGAAGTGGCCGAAATCGGCGAAGCGGACGTGGTCGATCTCGGCTCGTCCACGCAGATGGCGGCGGAATTGGCGCCGGAGATCGTGGCGCAGACGCCGCCGATCGCCCCGTCGGCGGTCGGGCCGGACTCGGCCGTCGATCTCGGCCTGCCCGCCCTGCCCGCCGACCCCAACGGCGGCGGTTCGCGCGTCGGGGAGAGCGACGTTTCGGTGATCGAATGGGCGTCCCTCGTCGAAGAGGGGCCGGCGCTGGCCGAACCGGCCGCCGCGTCGTTTGACGATCCGGCCGACGCCGATCTGCTCAGTCAGGCGCCGACCTCGCAAATCTCGCCGACGGCGCCGCCCGCCGAACCGGCCAGCGAAGCGACCATCAGCCTGCCGGCCGGCGACGACAATGAAGACGCGCTGGCCGCGGATCTGGACACGGTGCGCACCATCTTCGCCGGCGACGCCTCGGCTTCCTTCGCGCGTCGCGACCCTGCGCAGCCCGCCGAATCGGCCGCGGCCTCCGACGACTCCGCCCTCAACCAGCCCGGCCCGGCCAAGGGCGACGACATGCTTCCCGAGGACGAGGCGGTTTCCCTCATCAAGCAACAGCCCATTGGGACCGGGTCGGACTCTGGCATCGACCTTTCCGCGGTCGAGGTGGTGGAGGAACCAGGCGGTCGCGGCCGCACTCCGGCCGGCCCCATCGCGTCGGATTCCGACATCAACCTGAGCGCCGTGGAAGTGGTGGATTCCGGGCTGCTCGAAGAGCCGTCCGAGGTCCAGATCGTCGATTCGGGCATCGACCTGTCCGGCGCGGAGGTCGTGGACGTGGCGCCGCCGGGCAATCCAGAAGAAGCGGCCGTTCGGCCCATTTCCGACTCCGGCATCGACCTGAGCCCGCTCGACGTGAGCGGTTCGGATTCCGGTCCGCAGGCCGGAATCGAGAAAGACTCCCCCGGAACCTCCGATTCCGGCGTCGATCGCATCGCCGCGGAGGTGGAATCGGGCATGATGCAGCGAGCGACCTTCGACGTCGGCGGCGATTCCGACGTTTCGGAGGGCTCGGACGACGCGGCGACGGCCCTGACGGCGGGGCAGCTGCCTTCCGGCGAGGAAGAGGTGGATTTGACCGAGACGCCGGCCGGGGCCGAGGCGGTGGAATCGTCGTCGGCGGTGGACCTGGGCGGGTCGTCGGCGACCTTCCCCGCGGCGCCCGTGGAACCGTCCTCCGGGGCGGACGAAATGGAAGGCACGAAGCCCTATGAATCCAAGGAGCGGAGCATCCACGACGAAGCGGATGTATCGCCGTCCGAAGTGGACCTCGGCGCCCGGCACAAGGACGGTTCGAGCAAAGATTTCTTCGAGGAATCGGAGGCGCTGGCAGAGGCGCCGTCGGCGGTGGACGAGGTCGAGGAATCGGGCGGGCTGTCGGTCGGCGAGGAGGAAGCCGGCGTGGAAGAGCCGGCCGCCGTGGAGGAAGAATTGGGCGCCGTGGAGGAGGAAGAAGAAGCGGCCGCGACGGCGGCGAAGCCGGAAAAACGCCGTTCCACGGCCGGCGCCTGGATCGGCGGTCTAGTCCTGGGAGGCGTCGTCACCGCCGGCGCCTTGCTGGCCCTGTGGTTCTTCAAGATCGAACCGCCAAAGGAGTGGCGTGGGGACGCAACCGCCTCTGCTCCGCCGCCGGCGACGCCGGGGACGCCCAAAGGGCTGGTCGTTGGGGGACCGACGGGGAGCTCCGTGAACAAAGCGGATCTGCTAAGGAACGGCGACCTGGACCTGGCCGCGACCAACGGCGTCGAAAGCGTGGACGAATCGAAGCCCGATGAAATGGCGCTTCGCGGACAGTACCGAGTGCGTAAGTCCCTGATGCAGCAGAGCCTGCACGGCCTGAACGGCGGCGCTCTGAAGGCCGACGACGCCATGAACAGCGGCATCGCCGATCTGGAAAAGGCCAAGGCGCAGAGCGAGGACGCCCTCTTCTGGCTGGGCGTGGCCAACGAGGCGACCGGCAAGACCGATGCGGCCAAGGCGGCCTACCAGGCGGGACTGGATCGCGCCAAGGACGCCAAGAGCAAGCAGCGCTTCCAGGACGCGATCAACCGTCTGTCCACCACGACGCCGTCGAAGCCGGCCGGGATGGGCCGGGCCGCGCCGGGGCTTGATCCGGCTCTGCTCGTCCTGATCGTCACCGGCGTTTCGCCCGCACCGGCGCCTCCCGCGCCGCCGTCGGAGCCGGTCGCCCCGGATGAGGCCGGGTCAAAATTCTGGGAGGCGACGCGCCTGGCCCAGGAAGGAAAGTACGACGAGGCCGGCAAGGCGCTGGCCGAGGCTGAACGCCGCCACACCGACCGGCGCTTCACCGTCCTGGGCAAGGCCCAGAATCCCAGCAGCGACCCGACGGAGGAAATCTTCGTCCGCAGCTGTGAGGAATTGAAGGCGTACTGGGCGCTGCGCGATCAGCTCAGCAAGTCCACGCTGCCCATCACCAAGGGACAGGAGCCGGCCGCGGGCGTGGCCGCCCTGATGAAGGAGGGCGAAACGCTCAAGAACGTGCGCGAAACCCTGGGCGTCAAGCCGGACGCCGACGCGGCGGCCATCACGGCGGCGGCCAAGGATGCGAACAAGAGCGGCGAGACGATCAAGGCGGTGGCCGATGCCTTGGGAACAAAGCCGGAAGGCGTCGTGGACGCGGCCAAGGGCGCGGCCAAGGCGGCGGCCAACCTGGACGCCGCCCTGAAGGCGGCCAAGGACGCCAAGGACGACGCGGCGACAAAAGACGACACGATCAAAGCCGTGGCCGACGCTCTGGCCGCCAAGCCCGAAGGCGTCGTCGAGGCGGCCAAGGGTGCGGCCAAGACGGCAACGGATCTTGGCGCCGCCCTGAAGGCGGCTAAGGCCGACGCAGCGAGGAAAGATGACACCATCAAGGCCGTGGCGGACGCCGTCGGCGCCAAGCCGGAAGGCGTCGTCGAGGCGGTGAAGGAGACGCTGAAGTCCAAGGACGTGCAGGAAGCGGCCAAGGTGCTCCGGGCGCTCCGGGAAGAGCGAGACGCGCTGAAGCTCGAAAACAATGGATTGCAAAGTAAGATGGACGGCATGACCGCCAAGCTGAACGGTCTGCAAATGCTGGCGGAGCGCCGCTCGCCGGAGAAGATGGCGCCGATCTGGTTGACGTTGCTGGGTGAGCGCAAA
>DATKHW010000326.1:0-18520 GCA_035546275.1 Gemmataceae bacterium | reverse complement strand
CCCCCCCCGACGCCGATTCTATCCCTGTTGGTAGGTCTCGCTGACGCTCGACCCACCCTACAGCGATCACCTGCACAACAATTCGCTGCCTGCCGCACTAACCCGTTTCCGCAAGCAGCTTGTGCAGATGCAGGTGAAACGGCCCCAGCTTGCCGCCGTAGTTCCCCGCGGTGATTCCTAATACTCCCGGCCGACAAGCCGCTCGCACGCCGACCCGAGTCGCGTTCTCCACGCTCGCCAGATCGATTCCGTCAATCACGATCTCATAAACCGCATTAGCTCCAGCCGGTAGGGCCGAATTGACCAGACCGCGCAGCGTCGGACAGTAGGCGTCGTTGGTGCTGGCGCGCAGCTTCTTGTATTTGCTGCCGACCTTGCTGCCGCTGCGAACGACGCCGCCGGGAAAGGGCAGAATGACGCCGGGTACGCTGTGGATCGCGGCGACCGCCGCTTCCGCCGCCGCCAGCGCTTCGGCCTGGCTGGCGCCGACGATGAGGAAGTTGCCGCCCGCCACGCCCTTGATCGTGCCGAAGAAATCCTCGCAAGTGAACTCGCCGTCCATGACCGGCAGCCGCCAGAAACGCCGGCTTTCCAGCTTCTTGCTGATCTGGAAGCCGTCGCCGAAGAAGCGCAGATTGCCGCCAATGCGGATCCGTTTTTCCTTGACCACCGGCAGGCCGTTGTAGCACGCCGTGGTGGGACAGGTGAGGACGCACTGGCCGACGCGGTTGACGACGGCCTTTTGAAGGGCGTCGCGGCTGAAGGCGAAGAGCAGCAGACTGACGCCGGGCCGGCCGTCCGGCGTGTCGTCGGGGGCGAGGATGCGTTCGACGCCGGCCTCGGCGTCGCAGCCGATGACCGAGGAGGCGTAGCCGGTCGTCACCTGGGCGGCGGTGCGCGCCCAATCCGCCGTCTCGGCGGTGACGATGAGCCGGGCAGCCGTCATGGGGAAGGCTTCGGCGAACGTGTCTTCGATGGGGACGGCGTTGATGACGAGCAAGGCAGGGTGTCCTCAGCCTACGGAATATCCGCCCATGCTAACAGCTAATAGCTATCAGCTATTAGCTGTTAGCAAGACAAACGATATCCGGTACAACCGGCGGGCATTATTTATGCGACCCTCGATGAGCGATATCGCCGATTACACAAACTTCGTCACCCCCGGCACCGCCGTCGGCGGCACGGCGATGTCGCCGAACTCGTACATCGGCGACCCGTCCGCCTTCCGCGGCGTCAGGTCCTCCTTCGAGTTCATCGCCATCTCCCAGGTGATGACCTGGCCGGTGTACGTCGCCATGCGGCCCATGATCGCGACCAGCGTGCTCGTCGTCATGTAGTCGCCGTTGTTGATCGGCTCGCCCTTGCGGATGGACGCGAACAGCTCGTCGTGTTCGTTCTGGTACATGTCGTCCTGCTTCGGGTCGATCTTGCTGGCCCAGGCGTTCTCGCCGACGATCTTGTGCTTCATGATGTCGGCGACGCCCTTCGTGCCGAGCACGTAGTCGGTCACGTCCTTGGCCGTGTTGTCCTGCTGGCGGCAGGCGGCGAACAGCTTGACGCCGTTGGCCCATTGGTAGCACACGGAATGGTGGTCAAAGATCTGGCAGAGATCGGGGTCGGCGCGCCTCTGCCGGCCGCCCACGCCGATGCAATGCTTGGGCGGCGCGTCCTTCATGGCCCACATCATCTTGTCGAGGCTGTGGATGTGCTGCTCGACGTTGCAATCGCCGGACAGCCAGGTGAAGTGTTGCCAGTTGCGCAGCTGCCACTCCATGTCCGTCCAAGCCTTCTGGCGCGGATGGCGCCCCAGCTCGCCGGTGTAATAAGTGCAATGGAGGGCGACGATGTCGCCGACAGCCCCCTCATGCACCTTCTGCATGACCTCGCGCTTGGCGTGCTGATAGCGGTAGCAGAGGCCGGAGACGAGCGACTTGCCGTTCTTCTTGGCTTCCTGACAGGAATTGACGACCGACGCCACGCCCGGCGCGTCCACGGCCACCGGCTTTTCGCAGAAGATGTGCTTTTTGGCTTCGACGGCCGCCTTGAGGTGCAGCGGCCGGAAGTGCGGCGGCGTGGTCAGGATCACCACGTCCACGTCCGTGGCCAGCACTTGCTTGTAGGCGTCCCAGCCGACGAAGCAGTGGTCGGGCTTGACGTCCACCTTGGGACCGATTTCGGAATCGTTGCGGAGGTTCGCGAGGCTGGATTGCAGATGGTCCTCGAACAGATCGCCCAGAGCGGTGAGCTTGACGTTGGAGTCGGCGTGGAGCGCCTGGCCGGCGGCGCCGGTGCCGCGGCCGCCGCAGCCGATGAGACCGACTTTCAGCACGTCGGAGCCGCCGGCGTGGACGAACGGCGTGGAACCCAGGACGACGGCGCCGGCCGCCGCGGCGGCGAGGAAATCGCGGCGCGAGGCGCGAGACGATGCAGGAGAAGACGTCTCTTTCAAGGGAGGATCTCCTTGGGGGAGGGTGGGAATCTCTGCAGGCGAGATTATAGATATACCGCGCCGCGGCTTACCGTTCCACCAGGAACAACCGGCCGTCGCGTCGTTCCCCGTTGACACCCGCTCACCGGCCGGACTATAACTTTCTTCGCCCGGCGCTCCGATCTCGCCGCCGTCACGGAGGACGGCCGACCGCCGGCGCCGCTCCTCGAAGGGGATGGAACCCCGTTGCCTGTACCCAGTCCTTCCGCCCCTGGTTCCTCCTCCGACCGCCGCCGGCGCTACCTCGCCGTCGTCCGCGGCGAGGCCCGCGGTTTCGGCCCCTCGCTGCAACGCCTCGGTCTGTCCGCCGCCGCCGTCCCCTATGGAATCGCCGTCCGCCTCCGCAACATCGGTTATGACCGCGGCTGGCTTCGCACGCACCGCGTCCCGACGCCGGTAGTCAGCGTCGGCAACCTGACCGTCGGCGGCACGGGCAAGACCCCGTTCGTGGAGCACGTCGCCGGCTTTTACCGCCGAAGCGATGTGCGCGTGGCCGTCCTCAGCCGCGGCTACGGCGCCGAGACGGGGCCGAACGACGAGGCGCTGGTCCTGGAAGAAAACCTGCCCGATGTGCCGCATCTGCAAGGCAAGGACCGCGTCGCGCTGGCCCAGGCCGCCATTGAAGAGCTGAAAAGTGAATTGCTCGTGCTGGACGACGGTTTCCAGCACCGCCGCCTGTTCCGCGATCTCGATCTGGTGCTGATCGACGCCACGCAGCCGTGGGGCTTCGGTCGGCTGCTGCCGCGCGGCTTGCTGCGCGAGCCGAAGTCGGGACTGCGGCGGGCGCATCTGATCGCGCTGACTCGCTGCGACCAGGTGGGCGAGGCCGATCGCGGCCGGCTGCGGCGGGAAGTGCAGCGGCGGGCGCCCGGCGTGCCGGTGATCGAGACGACGCATCGGCCGGTGGAGCTGGTCAACGCCGACGGCGAGACGGCGTCGCTGGATATGCTGCGCGGCCGGTCCATCGCCGCGTTTTGCGGCGTCGGCAATCCGGAAGCCTTCCGCCGCACCCTGACCGATTGCGGCGCCGCGGTGCGGGATTTCCGCGTCTACCCGGACCATCACGCCTTCACGCGGGAGGACGTGGCCGACCTTCGCATATGGGCGGACGGTTTGCCGCGAGACTGTCATGTCGTTGTCACGCAAAAAGACCTCGTGAAACTCCGCATTTCGCGGCTCGGCGATCGGCCGTTGTGGTCGCTGCGCATCCGGCTGCACATCCTGGCCGGGGCGGACGAGCTGGAACGTCGGTTGGAAGCGGTACGGAGGGGACGATGATGAGGCCGTTGGATTTGAATGGTTTGGCGACCTACGAACTTCGTTCGCGGCCGTCGAAGGTGTTCGTCGAGGACCTGGGCCGGCCGTGCGCCGCCGACGCGGCCGCCGCCGTGGGCGATTGGCTGGATGGTCTGCCGCGTCAATTAGCGGCTAACGACCTCCGCAAAGTGCGCGACCATCTGTGCCGCGCCCGCGACGAGGGCCGCACCGTCGTCGCCGCGCTCGGCGGCCACGTCGTCAAGACCGGCTGCGGCCCCTATCTGATCGATTGGATCCATCAGGGATTGCTCAAGGCGGTTGCTCTGAACGGCGCCGCGGCCATCCACGATTTCGAGCTGGCCCTGGCCGGCAAGACCAGCGAGGACGTCGGCGCCCAGCTCAAGGCCGGCCAGTTCGGCATGGCCCGCGAAACGGCCGACGCCTTCGCCGTGTCCTCGCACCTGGGGGCGACGAAGGAAACCGGACTCGGCGCCGCGCTGGGCGACTACATCGCGGAGCAGCATTGTCCCTATGCCGACGTCAGCGTGGTCCACGCGGCCCGGCGGGCGAACATCCCCTGCACCGTCCACGTCGCCCTGGGGGCCGACATCGTCCACATGCACCCGCACGTTTCGGGGGCGGCGCTGGGCGAAGCGTCGCTGATCGACTTTCGCCGGCTCTGCGCCGTGGTTACGACCTTGGCTCACGGCGTCTGGATGAATCTCGGCAGCGCGGTGATGCTGCCGGAGGTCTTCCTCAAGGCGGTGAGCGTGGCCTACAACCTCGGTCACAACCTGGACGGCCTGGTCGCGGTGAACCTGGACAAGGAATCGCGCTACCGCAGCACGGTCAACGTGCTGAGCCGGCCGGCGTCGGAGGGGCTGGAACTGACGGGGCATCACGAAATCCTGCTGCCGCTGCTGCACGCCGCGGTCGCCGCTCGGGCCGCCGTCCCGGCCGCGGCGCCGGCGGCGCGGGCGGCATGATGGGAGGGATCGCCAATGTCCGCCGACCTGATCGAGTGGGTGCAGAACCTCGGCCAGCCGCGCGTGCTGGTCGTCGGCGACCTGATGCTCGATCGTTACGTCTGGGGCGACGCCGAGCGCATCAGCCAGGAGGCGCCGGTCATTCTGCTGCGCGCCGACCGCCGCGAGGAGCGTCTCGGCGGCGCCAGCAGCGTGGCGACGTTGCTGCGGGCGCTGGGGGCCAAGCCGAGCCTGGCCGGCGTCGTCGGCGCCGACGCGAACGGCGGCTGCATTCGCCGGATGCTGCTCGATCAGGGCATTTGCGATGAAGCCGTGCTGACCGATTCCGAACGGCCCAGCACGGTCAAAGAGCGCTACATCGGCCGGGCGCAGCACCGCCATCCACAGCAGATGATTCGCGTCGATTACGAGGAACGCCGGCCGTTGGCGCCGACCCTGGAGCGCGAGATGCTTCAGGTGATCGGCCGGCAAATGCGCCAAACCGATGCCGTCCTCATCAGCGATTACGACAAGGGCGTCTGCACGGCGACGCTGCTGGCGTCGGTCATCGCGGCGGCGCGGGCTTGCGGCGTGCCGACCTTGGCCGACCCGGTCCGCGGCGGCGATTATCGCAAATACCACGGTTGTTCCGCCATCACGCCCAACCGCCTGGAGGCGGGACTCGCCACGGGCCGCGTGCTGACCGATTCGGCCGCGGCGCTGGAGAGCGCGGCGGAGCTGCGCGAACGGCTCGATCTCAATGCGGCCATCGTCACGCTCGACAAGGAAGGCATGGCGCTGGCCCACGCCGACGGCCGGCGGCAGGTGTTCCCCACGCGGCCGCGGCAGGTCTACGACATCACCGGCGCCGGCGACATGGTGATGGCCGTTCTCGGCATGGCGTTGGCGGCCGGCGCCGATTACGACCCGGCCATTCGGTTGGCCAACGTCGCGGGCGGATTGGAGGTCGAAAAAGTCGGCGTCGCAGTGGTGACGCGCGACGAGATCGTTCAGGATTTGCTGCGCGCCGGCGAACGCGGGGAAAGCGGATGGGACAAGCTGCGATCGCGCGAGGCGCTGGTGCGGGAGGTGGAGGCCCGTCGCGCGCTGGGTCAGCGCATTGCCTTCACCAATGGCTGCTTCGACGTGCTGCACGCCGGCCATGTCCGCTATTTGCAGGAGGCCCGCGCCCAGGCGGATTGTCTCGTGGTCGGCCTCAACGGCGACGCCGGCGTGCGGGCGCTGAAGGGACCGGGCCGGCCGGCAAACACGGTTGAGTCGCGGGCCCTGGTGCTGGCCGGCCTGGAGGCGGTGGATTATCTCACTGTTTTCGACGAGCCGACGCCGCTGGAATTGATCCACGCCCTGCGGCCCGACGTGCTGGTCAAGGGCGCCGACTACCGGCGCGAGGACGTGGTTGGGGCGGATTTCGTGGAGTCCTGCGGCGGCCGCGTCCACCTTGCCGCGCTGCGGGAGGGGCACTCGACGACGCGCCTGCTGCAACGGTTGGGGGCGGCCTAAGGAAGTACGAGCCGGAAGCGTAAGCGACGAATGGCGCCACGCATCGGAGGACGTCTCATGAACATCGCCGTCTTCCTGCCTAACTGGGTCGGCGACGCAGTCATGGCCACGCCGGCCGTCCGCGCGCTCCGCGAGCATTATCCGGCCTCCCATTTGACCGCGGTGCTGCGGCCCAATGTGGCGGGCGTCTTCAGCGGCTGCAATTGGTTCAACGACGTGGTCTTCCTCCGCGGCAAATCGTGGCAAGACGGGGCGGCTTCGGCGGCGTTCAAGCTCCGCAAAATCGGCGTGGACCTGGCGGTGCTGTTTCCGAACTCATTCCGCGCCGCCCTGGCGGCCTGGCTGGGCGGCTGCAAGCGCCGCATCGGGTACGGTCGCTATGGCCGATCCGCCCTGCTCACCGACGCGCTTCAGCCGCAGCGCGATGCGGCCGGCAAGCGCACCCCCAGCCCGGTCCTCGACGCCTACAACCTGCTCGCCGTTCGGGCTGGATGTCCCAATCCCGGACCCAAAATGACGCTGTTCACCACTCCGGCCGACGAGGCCGACGCCGATGCGGTGTGGAAGAACGCCGGGTTATTGCGATACCGGGAGGTTATTTGTCTGAATCCTGGCGCCGCGTACGGAGCGGCCAAGCACTGGCCGTCGGAATACTTCGCCGTGCTGGCCCGCGACCTGGCGGAGAAGCGCGGGGCCGGCGTGCTGGTGCTGTGCGGGCCGGCGGAACGGCCGCTGTCGCAGGAGATCGCCGCACGGGCGCGTCATCCCGCCGTCCATGCGCTGGGCGATTTGGCCATGCCGGTGCGGCCCGACGGACCGCCGTTGTCGCTGGGTCTGACCAAGGCCTGCGTCCGCCGGGCCGATCTGCTGGTCACCACCGACAGCGGACCGCGCCACTTCGCCGCCGCTTTCGATCGGCCGGTGGTCACGCTGTTTGGGCCGACCTGGATCGCCTGGACGGAGACGTATTATCCGCGAGCGATCCATCTGCAAAAACAGGTGGATTGCGGACCCTGCCAGCGGCGCGTCTGCCCGCTGGACCACCGCTGCATGAAACAATTGCTCCCCGCCGAGGCGCTGACGGCGGCGGAGAGGCTGTTGCGGCTCGGTCAGTCCGCGTAGTACGAGAGCCGAAATGGCGACGTTTTACATCGCGATACTCGTGACGGCCGGCCTGCTCTTGGGTCTGGCCGCGCTGCTGCGGGTTCGCCGTGCCCGCCGGCGGTCCTTCATGCAAATCGCGCCTGGCTGGCGCGATTTCCTGCATCGCCGCGGCTTGATGCACGTCGTGGATTTCCTCGAGTTGCCGGCCCCCCTGGTCAGCGGCCATCGCGGACGCAGCGTGGCACGGGCGGTTTTGACCGAAGGCGGCGAGACGATCCACGTCTATTTGAAGCGTGAATATCGGGTATCCAGGCTGGCGCGCTGGAACAGCTGGGCCGCCGGCTTCGGTTTCGCCTCCCAATCCCTGCGCGAAGCCCGCACGCTGGAACAGCTGGCCGGCGAGAGCCTTCCCTGTCCGGAATGGTTGGCCGCCGGCGAGGATGAACGCGGCCGGGCGTTCCTCCTCGTCCGCGCCGCGCCGGGAATGACGGACTTGCGGGAGTGGCTGCGGCGTGAAATGGACCCGGCGGCGCGGCGCCGTTTGGCCAAATCGCTGGGCGCGGCCGTCGGTCGGATGCATGACGCCGGCTTCAGCCACGGCGACCTTTATTCCAAGCACGTGCTGGTCGGAGCGGACGGCCAAACCGTGCAATTCCTCGACTGGCAGCGCGCCGGGCGGCGGCGGTCGGTGGACGTGCGCCGCCGCGCCCGCGACCTGGCGGCGCTTCATGTCACGCTGACCGACGAGCTGGTTCGCCCGCGGGAACGACTGACGTGCTTGCGGGCCTACGCCGCCGATCGGCGAGCGCGACGCGGTTGGATGCGGCTTATTTTGACTTATACCCGCCGCTTGCTCCATCATCGGCATATTGGAGAAAAGCGCCAGCCGCCGCTGGCCGCCGCCATTCAAGAATGGACGATGCTGGACGGCGGAGCCGTCCAGGCGACGCCGGCGCTTGCCGCGGCCTGGCCGGGGGGACCGCCGCAGTTGTTCCAGCCGCCCCTGCAACCGCTGGGGCCGGCCTTCCTGCGCCGCTGGCTGACGGCGGAAAGCGGGTCGCCGGCTTTGCTGGTCCGGCGCCGGCGTCGCCTCCATGCGTCCGATCTGTGGCGCTGGCTGTGCGGGCGGCCGACGGTCGAAGCGGAACAGCGACAGGCCGAGCTGCTATTCCGCCTGCAGCGGTACGCCGTGGAAGCGCCGCGAGTCCTGGCGATGGGCCGGCGCGCGGAGCGAGGCTGGGTCGATTCCTTCGTCTTGATGCAGCCGACCGCCGGCGCCGTGGGGCTGACGGCATGGCTGGCGCGCCGACCGACCGCGGCCACGCGCTCCGGCGCGCTGACCGAGGCGGGGGCGCTGCTGCGCCGGCTGCACGACGCGGCCTGTTACCTCGATGGACCGGACCCGATCGCCGCGCTGGCCGTGCATGTCGCAGCGGGCGAACGGCCGAGGGTGTTGCTGGCGGAAGCGCAGAGCGTTCGGCCGTTGCGCCGGCTGCAGCCCAGCCGAGCGCGGCGCGACCTGGCGGCCGTCGAAGAGGCGCTCCGCCACGCCGGCTGCGGGCCGGAGGATCACGGTTTATTCCGGGCCGGCTACCGTCGGTCGGCTTCGGGGGATGCGACGACCGCCGCTGTCTCGGCGCCTCAGCCGAACTACCGAACCCCCGACGAGTTCTGGTCCCATGGAGACTCTCCCATGTCCGTTTCGCCTCCGCAGGCGGTCGATCCGCCGGTGGACGCCGTCCCGGTCGGGTCGCTCTGGTCGCGGCTCTGGCGCGGCGTCCAGCGGCTGCGCCAGCAGCCGGACTGGACGCGCTACGCCGGCCCCGACTGGCCGGACCGCGTCATGGACGTAGCGGTCGCCGATCGGTTTCACGCCAAGCAGGGCCGCAGCACCTGCCGTTGGGTCCTCGACGCGGACGGCCCCGAACCCGGGCGATTGGCGGTCTATCTGAAGCGCCATTCGTCCGCCCCGTGGTGGCGGCGGCTGCTGGCGACGGTGCGGCCCGGCGGCGGCTGGTCGCCCGCCTTTCAGGAGTGGGATCATCTGGAATGGGCGCGCCGCGCCGGCGTTCCGGTGCCGCGACCCGTCGCCGCCGCCGAGTTCATCGGCCCGGCCGGCCGGTTGCGCAGCTTCCTCGCCGTCGAGGAGCTGCACGACATGCTGCCCCTGAATGAGGCCGTGCCATTGGCCGCGGCGCGGCTGACGCCGGCCGCCTTTCAGCGCTGGAAGCGCGGCCTGATTGCGGAGGTCGCCCGCCTGACGCGCCTGCTCCACGACCGCCGCCGGTTCCATAAAGATCTTTACCTGTGTCACTTCTTCATTGCCCGCGAAGACGCACTGAATCCTGATGCGGCCTGGCGCGGCCGCGTCTTTCTGATCGACCTGCACCGACTCGGCCGCCACAGCTTGACGTGGCTGTGGTGGCGGATGAAAGACCTCGCCCAACTCATGTATTCGACCGAGATCGCCGGCGTCGGGCCGCGCGACCGCCTGTATTTCTGGCGAATGTATCGCGGCGCCGGACCGCGCGGGCCGGCCGACCGATGGCTGGTGCGGCTGGTGCTGTTCAAGTGGCGGCGCTATCGCAGCCACAACATGCGCAAGAAAGCCCGTGAAGCGCTGCGAAACAACGATTCGAAGCAGATGAACGCCCCGGCGGGCGGGGGCGCAGCCGCATGAAAATCGCATTCTGCTACGAACGGGTCCTGCCCAGCCGCGGCGGCTGCGAGACCTACATCGCCAGCCTGGCCCGCCGCCTGGCCGTGGACGGCCACGAGGTCCACGTCTACGCCCGCCGCTGGGACGCCGCCGCGCTGCCGGCGGCCACGCACTACCACCGCATCGTGCTGCCGGCCTGTCCGCGGTTTCTTCGGCCGTGGTTCTTCGCCGCCGCTTGCCGGCGCGAGCTGGCGCTGGGCGAGCATCACGTGGCCGTCGGCTTCGACAAGCTGCCCGGCCTCGACGTGCTCTATCCGCAGGGCGGCCTCTACGTCGCCACGGCGGAACACAACCTGCTCAAGTACCGCAGCCGCCTGACGCGCCGCGCTCTGTGGCTTTGCAAGGCGCTCGACCCCGCCCATCTGTCGTTCAGCGCCCTGGAGCGGCGCCAATATCGCGCCCGGCCCCGGCCGCTCATCATCGCCATCAGCGAGATGGTTCGTACTCATTTCCGCCGCTATTTCGGCATAGACGCCGCCGACCTGCGGCTGGTGCGGTTGGCGACCGATCCGGAGCGCTTCGAGGCGCCCGACCGGCCGCGGCGGCGCGTCGAATGGCGCGACAAGCTGGGGGCGGCGCCGAACGACACCGTCGCCCTCTTCGCAGGTATGAATTATCGCCTGAAGGGACTGGAACCGCTGCTGCACGCCGTCGGCCGGATGTGGCGCGATCGGCCGTTCCTGCTTCTGGTGGTTGGCAGTCCGAAGACGGCCGAGTGGGAACGGTTGGCCCGGCGGCTGGGCGTGGCCGATCGCGTCCGCTTCGCCGGCTATTGCAGTGACATGCGAAACGCCTATTTCGCGGCCGATTTCCTGGTCCATCCCACGTTTTACGACCCTTGCTCCAACGTGGTGCTGGAGGCGATGGCGTGCGGCTTGCCGGTCGTCACGTCGCGCTTCAACGGCGCCTGCGAACTGCTGAACCCGCCGCAGGAAGGCTATGTCATCGACGACCCGCACGATCACGAACGGCTGGCGGCGTGCATGACGCAAATGCTCGACCCGGCGCGGCGCCAGGCCTGCGCCCAGGCGTCGCGGCGGACGGCGGCGCAATGGACGTTCGAGCATCACTACCGGCAGATGCTGGCAGTGTTCGCGGAGGCGGCGGCGCGGAAACAGGCGGCGTGAGAAGGGCGCTCAAATCAATTCCCTTATCGCCTCGCCATACGGCAAAATGGCCATCGGCCGGCCGGTCGGGTCCGGGAACGTCGTCTCCGTATCGACGCCGAGATGCCGGAACACCGTCGCCCACAGGTCGTTCGGCGTCAGCGGCCGATCCTTGGGATGCTCGCCCTTGGAATCCGTCGATCCCACCGCCTGTCCGACGCGCAGCCCGCCGCCGGCGACCAGCAGCGACATGGCGCTGGGCCAGTGGTCGCGGCCCGGCTGCTTCACGTGCGTCTGCGTCCCCTCCGAGTAACTGAGCCGCGGCGTCCGGCCGAACTCGCCGGTCACGACCAGCAGCACTTTTTTGTCCAATCCGCGATCATACAAGTCCTCGACCAACGCGGTGATTGCCTGGTCGTAGATCGGCAGCCGATACTTGGCGTCCTCGAAGAGATGACAATTGACCGCGTGAGAATCCCAATTGTAGCAAGACCAGATCGGCATCTGCGCCCCCGGCGGCGTCGGATTTTCCAGCACCATCGTGACCCAGCTGCTGCCGGCTTCCACGAGCCGCCGGGCCAAGAGCGCCCGCTGGCCCCACGGATGCCGACCGTAGCGGTCGCGCACGACGTCCGGTTCGCGCGACAGGTCGAAGGCGACGCGGGCCTTTTCGCTGGTCATCAGCTCCAGCGCCTTGCGGTGAAACTCGTCCATCGCGGACAGGACGCCGGCGCCGTCCGCGTCCCGCCGCATCTGGTCGAAGTCGGCCAGCAGCCGTTCGCGGTCGTCGCGCTGGGCCGCCAGCGTCGCGTTCATGACGAGGTTCTGCACCTGGAATTTCGGCGCATTCGGATCGCCGATGACGGTGAACGGCGTGTACGACGGCCCCAGGTAGGCGGCGCCGAAGCTGAACACGTCCACGTCGCTGCGGCCCGCATCCACGCCGGAGACGTAGTTGGGCACGCCGAGGTTGCGGCCCTCGCGCATCTTGGCCGCCATCGAGCCGACCATCGGGTAGTCATTGACGAAGCCCGTCGGCTCCTTGGGATCGCGGCCGGTGAGGAAGCGCTTGTGCCCGCCGCCGTGGTCGGCGAAGTTGTGGCTGATGGATCGGATCAGCGCATACCGATCGGCGACGCGGGCGTGCCGCGGCAGATGTTCGCAGACCTGCACGCCCGGCACATTGGTCGCAATGGGCTTGAAGTCGCCGCGATACTCGGCCGGGGCGTCCGGCTTCATGTCATAAGTTTCCATGTGCGGCGGCCCGCCCGGCAGCCACAGCAGGATGACCGAAGTATCATCGGCGGACCGGCCGGCGTCCTGGGCCAGGGCGCGAAGGCGGAACACATCGGCGAGGCCGACGCTGCTTAGGGCGGCCATGCCGGCTTGGAGGAAGGAACGGCGCGTGGGTGCGGCCGAGGTCGAGAGGTGAGGTTCCATGTGCGGAGCCTTCGTCGGGGTGGGAGGGCGAATCGTCGGGCAGGCGGGATGGGCGAATCATCTATGGAAGAGGATATGAAACCGGGGCGGGTGCATCCAATAGAATCAGGGCGCCAACCGCTCCGCGGTCCCTGGTAAAGCCCCGACGGGAGGGATCCAAAAATGACGACTCCAAACCTGGCTGAGCCGCTCAAGGTGGGCGCCGTTGTCAAGATACGTAACTCCGGCTGCCACCGCGCGAAGATCGCGGAATTCCACGGGCCGCTCGGCCCGAAGGGTGCGCGCGTTTACCGCGTTCTTGTCCAGAGGAAGCCCCGGCGCGTGTATATCGAGGTCCTGGAAGACCAACTCGAAGTGCTAGAGGATGCGTAAATCCCGCCCTGCCCGGCGCCGTCCACCTCGGCAAGGGGGTCATCGAGCGCGACGTGGAGCAGCGCTTCCCGGACCCGGCCGCGGAAATCATCCTCTACTGCGGCGGCGGCTTCCGCTCGGCCCTGGCGGCTGACAACCTTCAGAAGATGGGATGCACCAACGTGATCTCCACGGACGGCGGCGTCCGCGGCTGGCGCGGCAAGGGCTATCCGATGACGAATGGCTGAGCGCTCACCAGCGCGGCAATGCCACTATTACAGATATTCATAGTAGTGACGTTTCGGCGCGGCCCTCGCTTCGCTCGGGTGCAAAGAGTAACATGGCAAAGAGAATGGTGTAAATCAGTCCAGGCACAGCAGGACGCGGCAACCCACGAGGTGGTCGCTACGGTTGTCCGGAAAGTTCCAGCTGCGAGAGGCGGCGCGGCCGGTCATGGGGATGAGAAACCACGACCCGCCACGCATCACACGGAAGTCCGATTTTGCGACATTTTGCAGCGGACGGAAGTCCGATTTGACGAGATTTTCAGGGTCTTTATTAGGGCTTTTACTGTAATAATTAGGATCGTAATAGTCCGAACACCACTGATATAAGTTGCCGTGCATGTCGTACAAGCCCCACGGATTGGGCTTGAAGAAGTCAACCGCCGTCGTCTTCTGCCGGTATTCTCCCGGCTTACCGCCCTTGCCGTAGGCGCCCGTACCGTTGTAATTGGCCTGCTCGGTGCTGATGGTGTCGCCGCACCAGAACGGCGTCGTCGTCCCCGCACGGCAAGCATACTCCCACTGCGCCTCCGTCGGCAGCGTGTACTTCCGCCCCTCCAACGCACTCAGTTTGCGGCAGAACTCCTCGCAGTCGTCCCAGGATACACTGTCCACGGGCAGTTTTTTCTTCTCGTCGTCGGTCTTGCCCATGAACTTGCTGTGGTTCGCGTCCTTCCCCATGACGCGCTCCCACTGTTCCTGCGTGACCAGGCAGGTGCCCATGTGGAAGCCCTTGGTCAGCGTCACTTGGTGCGGTATTTCCTCCTCTTGCCTCATCTCCTCCGCCGGCACTCCAGCAGGCGTCTTCCCGTCCGGGCTGCCCATGAGGAAGCTGCCCGGCTCGATCCACTTGAACTTCATGCCGATGGAGTTGGTGTAGTCCTGGCCCTTCTGTGGTTCTGGGGAATTCGATGTCGGCCGGTTCGATGTCGGCCGGTTCGATGTCGGCCGGTTCGCCCACAGGAAACCAACGACCACCGCCGCCGACAACATCAACAGGGCCAGCACCGCCCACAGCACCGGCCAATGCAACCCGCTTCGCCTCTTCGGATTCAGATGTTCGGGGCGGCGACGCCGACGGGCGGCGGGGCGACCGGAATGCAACCCGCTTCGCCTCTTCGGATTCAGATGTTCTTCGTTCATAAGAAACTCCTTCGATCATTTAAGGTTGATGCAAGACGCTTTGCCGCTTCGGATTCGGATGTACCTGCAGGTGGGCGTGCCGCGCTTTCCACACCTCGCCGAAGCCGCCGACGCCCAGCGGCTCCTCCAGCACCCAATCGACGCCGGGCAGCGGCCGCATCCCCGCCTGAAACCGCGGTGGGCTGGGCGGCAAAAACGGCAGCAAGTCTTCCGGCGAGCACAGGGGCAGGTCGGCGGGGACGGTGGTTCCCGTGGGATCGGACGGCCGGCGCAGCGAGCGGCGGATCATGCCCGGCACTTGGCCGAGGTAAGTGGCGAGCTGTTGCTGCGCCGCGGCGGGCAGGTGGGCGGCCGCGGCCTGGGCCGCCTGTTGCGCTTCCTGCTGCACCTCGGCGGCGGGGGCCTGGGCCAGCTCGCCCAGCTCGGTGCGCAGACCGTCCTCTGGGCGGCCCTGACGGTAATCCTCCCAGACCTCGGAAGCGATGTCGAAGAGGACCTCGCCGCCAGGGACGAGGCCGCAGAGGAACTTGACGCCGTTCTTGGCGGTCGCTTTCGCCAGGCAGCCGAGCAAGCGAAACCGCATGGGACGACTCTGGAGCGGGGGCTGCTTACGTTTGTTTGTTTGTTCGCTCCAACGAATCGATTCATTTGGATGTCGCTGGAAAATCCGAATCGGAGCGTTCGCGCTCCTCCACCAGGCGCCGCCCGGCAATGCCGGGCTGGCTTATTCCTACGCGCCGCCATCCGCCGCCGTTCGCGCCGCCCGCTTCATGACCAGCACGACGGCGCCATAAATCACCCCCTCCAGGTCGTGCAAGTCGTGTTCGATGTCCTCCGCAACGCCAAGCTTGCTGGTCCATCGGCCGCTGGGAAGTTGGCGCGCGGCGTGGGTCGGCCGACCGTCCGCATCCGCGAACAGCGCGATTTTCTCGTAGCCTGCTTCCGGCCCCTCGCCCTCGCAAGCCGCGTAGCCGAGCGAGGCGAAGGCCGCCACGAAGGCGCCCCGCATCCGCTCGCGCGGCACGCCGGGCGGCCAGTATTCCCGCTCCGCATCCCGGCCGGGCCACCACCAGGCGCGGGTTTCGCCGGCGGCCCACGCGATGCAGTTGTAGTCATCGTCCCGGGGGCTGGTCACCCGGTAGCCGCCCTTGGCCAGGCCGGGAAACGCTTCCTCCAGCGGCGTCACCATTGGTAGCCGTTGTCCTTGGCCCAGCGGAGCCACGCTTCCGCCATCTTGGGAATGTTCCCGGCGGCAGACGCCGGCGCCGGCCATGCCCCCGTGATCGCTTTCAGGGCGGCGAACCAGTGCGTGTGGTTCGCCTCAAGGTCGCGCAAAAGCAGCGGCACGACCTCGGGTCCCAAACGGATGATCTCCTGGTACGCCGGGTGACTTGCCGCGTCTTCCATGGAAGATAGGTAGTCCGTGTCCCTGTGCCACGCGGCGGCCAGGCGGCGGAAGCCTTCTTCCACCGTTTCCGCCGGCGTACCTGGCGTAGTTCGGACAGGCGTTGTAGCCATAACTCGTCCCCCGCGACAACCCGCATGAACGGGCACGTGGCTCGTTGCTTCTCCGATTGTACCCGTGCGGCCGTTTGTACGCCAAGCATTACGTGACCCGGGTCTAAAGACTCCCATTGGCGCTCTGTGTCATCCTCACCTCCCCTGCCCAGATCCCCCGCCGCGCGGTCCACTCGGCCTCTCCACAACGGCGAGGCGCGTCATGGCCGGGCGAAGCGGACGTCACGGCCGATGACCTGGTGCGGTGACTGACGCGGCCGGAGCTGGTCACGCGGGCGGAGGAGCGGACGCGTTTGCAGGAGGCGGTGGAGTTCTTGAGCCGTGTGCTGGCCGACGGACCGATGCCGACAACCCAGTGCTATCTGCTCGCTCAGATCGAGGGAATCGTCCGGCGGGCGCTGCAACGGGCGCTGCAACCGGCCGGCGTGCGGCAGCGTCGGGCGGCCAACAGCGCCGATCCGCTGTGGGAGCTGGGCCCCGCCGAGGGAGGCAAGCCATGAGCAGGATTTCCGGGGGGACCGGACCCTTGGCGCAATGGCGCAAGGGCCGAAAAAGAGTTATTCGCAAAGGATTTGAGTGTGCGCCAAACGGTGCGACGGTTTGGCGCAATGGCGCACGCCCCGGGATAGATTCAGCGCGACCGCCTCAAGCCGTCCTCGCCCCTCCGAAAAGGATGCGATACAGCCCCAGGAAGCCCAGCCACCCCACCACCGCGGCGCCGACGAAGCAGATGAGAGCGCCGACGCTCACGGCCGTGAACAGGCAGATGTCCGCGGCGTCCCAGATCGCGATCGGCTGCGGCGCGCCGGGGTCGGGACACGGATTGAACAAAGCCGGGTTGGCGATGACGAGATCGCCAATGAGGAAGCATCCGCCCAGCGCCACGAGGAAGAGCGCCGCCAGCACCAAGACGGCGCCGGCCCAAACTTGCGGCACCGACGCAGAGCGGGGCGGCGCCGGCAGGTGGAACGGCGTCGGCGCCGTTGCGGTTTGCACGTGCTCCATGATCGGCCTCCTCCCTGGGGGGATGGTTCCGTCAGTCCAGCTCATCCGCCTGGGCGGCGCGGCCGTATGGCTCGAACCACTGGATGATCTCGATGCGGTTGCCGTCCGGATCGTGGATGAAGAAGCGATCGGCGCCTGGAATCGGCGTCGTCTCCTGCATCTCGACCCCGCGCTCGGCGAACCAGGTGCGCGCGGCCGCCACGTCGGCGACGCGCAGGGCGAAGTGCCGCGGGCTTAACGCATCCTCCTTGTCCTTGAGCAGCAGGTGAATGTGCATGTTCCCCAGGTCAAACCACAGCACGACGAAGTCGAACGTCCGCGGCTTGGGCATCTCCTTCAGGCCGAGAAGATCGCGGTAAAAGCGCCGGCTGCGCTCCACGTCGGTGACGACGACGGAGACATGATCGATCTGCGTAACCTGGAGGCCGGACATGGCGTCTTCTCACGATCCTGGATGGAATGCGGAACCACGGTGCCGTTGTAGAGTGTGCGGCGCTGGAAGCCAGTCCCGGCAGCTCCGTCACTTCTCCGCCGTGCGTCGTCGCAGCGCTTCCAGCTCGGCCCGCAGCCGGGCCGTCTCCGCCTCCGCTGCTATACGCCGTTCCTGTTCTGCATCGCGCTGCTGCTGCGCCTCGTCGCGCTGGCGGTGCGCTTCGTTCAATTCCCTGCCAAGTTCTTCCACCCTGGAAAGCAGGTCGCCCGGCAACGGCAGCAATTCGCCGCGATACCAATAGCGCACCCAGCCGTCCAGCAACGCCATCTCCAATTCCAACTCCGGCAAGGGAAGCCGCCCCTGCTCATTGGGCGGCACGGAAACGTAGCGCTTCCCCTTGTACCGATACAAGGTTACTTCCTGTTCGTGGGGCGTGAACAGCATGTAGTAGGGCACTTTCAACTCGTGCTCATACTTGGTCATGTTTTCGTCATAATCCTTGCGCTTGTTGCTCCGGGACACGTATTCCAGCACCCAGAACGGGCCGACCGGCTGCAAGGGCACGTCATAGCTCCCCTCCGCCTGGATCGGCTCTGGATGGACCACGACCATGTTGTCGGGCACGACCTGACCCGGGTTTTTGCGGCGCGGCAGCGGATACTGCACGAGCAGTTCGTTGAAGACATGTACATCGGGCCGGCGCGCCCGGACCAGGGCCAGACTCTCCAGCGTGATCTCACGCTGGGTCGCTTGCGGCGTCGCTTCCATGAAATGCTCCAGCGGCAGACTCCGCAGGTACGCCTGGGCCGCTTCGTAATAACGGAGCCGGAGAAGGATCCGAGGGGTTTCCGTCGGCATCAGAAATCTCCTGGCGAGACATGGACCATGACGCGAGTATACCACCCCATTGATGTCGTGAATACGGCACGAAGAGATGCTTATTCACCCCGCCTTGCGCAGCTCGCGCCGATCCGGACCGCACACGGTTCGGTAAACGGCCAGCGTGTCGGCGCCGCAGCGATCCCATGTGAACGGCCGGGCCGCCTCCACGGCGCCGCGGCGCAGCTCGGTCAGCCAGTCGTCGTCCACGGCGGCCCGATGCAGAGCCGTGCGCCAGCCGTCCTCGTCCAGCGGATCGATCAGGTGCGCGTGCGAGCCTATGGTTTCCACCAGCGCCCCGGCCGTC
>DATKHW010000325.1:0-12216 GCA_035546275.1 Gemmataceae bacterium | reverse complement strand
AGGCTCTTGCCCGACAGGTGGCCGCAGCGTTTCGGCATCTGCTGGTCTTCCAGGTGAATGCCCGCCGCGCCGGCCGCCTCGAAGAGCCGCACCGTGCGCTCCACGTTCAGCGCCTCGCCGAAGCCCGTGTCCGCGTCACAGAGCAGGGGCAGAGAGGTCGCCGTCGCAATCGTTCGGGCTTGATCGACGAAATCGTTGAGGGTCAGCAGACCGATGTCGGGCACGCCGGCCGCCGCCGACAGCGCTCCGCCGGACAGGTAGACGGCGCGGAAGCCGAGCCGCTCCGCCATGCGCGCGACCACAGCGTTGAAGACGCCGGGCACTTGGATCGGCCTCGCCGCCCATGCGTCACGCAGCCGACGGCCGGGGGTAGGCGTCTGATTCTTGTTCATGGTTCCGCCTCCCGGTGAGCGGCGCGGCCTCGCCCGCCGGTGGAATCTGGACACGGGCAGGCTTACGCCGCGCCGCTCACACCGCGAAGAGCGAGACGAACTCCTGCACGGGCGTCTGCTCCAGTCGGGCCTGGTCGGAGCAAGCATCGAGGATGCGTTCCACCGCCGGCGCCGGCAGGCGCGAACCCAGATTGGCCGTGAACTTGGCCATCAGCAGCGGGACGCCCTCGGCGCGCCGGCGGCGATGGCCGATGGGATATTCCACGGTCACTTTCTCCGTTTTCTTGCCGCCGCGAAAAATGACCTGAATGGCGTTGGCGATCGAGCGTTTTTTCGGGTCCAGATAGTCCGCGCTCATATGCGGATCCTCTTTCACCACCATGCGGGCGCGCAGCCGGTCGATGCGCGGGTCGGCCGCGGCGGCGTCCTCGTAATCCTCCGCCGTAAGACTTCCCTTGAGCAGGCCGATGGCGATCATGTACTGCAGGCAGTGGTCGCGGTCGGCCGGGTTGTGCAGCGGCCCCTTCTTGTCGATGATGCGAACCGCGGACTCCTGTGTGTCAACGCTGATGCTCTCGATATCGTCCAGCCGGTCCTTGACCTGCGGATGCAAGGCGAGGGCCGCCTCGACGGCCGTCTGGGCGTGAAATTCCGCGGGGAAGGAGATTTTGAAGAGGATATTTTCCATCACGTAGGAACCGAGCGGCTGCGCCAGGGCCAGGCGCTGGCTGCGGAACACCACGTCCTGGAAGCCCCAAATCGGCGCGGTCAGCGCCGTCGGATAACCCATCTCGCCAAGCCGGGCCATGAGGGCCAGCCGCACCGCCCGGCTGGTCGCATCGCCGGCCGCCCAGGATTTTCGCGATCCGGTGTTGGGGAAATGGCGGTACGTTCGCAGCACCCCGCCGTCGATGAAGGCGTTGGAAAGGGCGTTGATGACTTCCTGCCGTGAGCCGCCAAGCATCGCCGTTGCAACGGCGGTGGAAGCGACGCGCACCAGGAGGACGTGATCGAGACCGACGCGGTTGAAGCCGTGGTTGAGCGCCAAGATTCCCTGGATTTCATAGGTCTTAATGAGCGCTTCCAGCAGTGAACGCATCGTCAATCCATCCCGGCTTTCCCTGGCGGCGCCGCGGCTCACGTAATCGGCGACGGCAAGGACGGCGCCGACGTTGTCGGACGGGTGTCCCCACTCGGCGGCCAGCCAGGTGTCGTTGAAATCGAGCCAGCGGACCATGGCGCCGATGCAAAAGGCGGCCTGCACCGGGTCCAGCTCCAGGTTCGTGCCCGGCACGCGGGCACCGCCGGGCAGCATGGCCCCGGGAACCACGGGGCCGATCAATTTGCTGCAAGCCGGATAGTTGAGCGCCAGGAGCCCGCAGCCAAGCGCGTCGAACAGGCAATAGCGGGCCGTCGTCCAGGCTTCCGCGCTCTGGATTGGGGCGGCGAGGACGTAGTCGGCGATCTCCTGGAGCAGCCGATCGACCGGGCGACGGCCCTGCTCCGGCTCCGCGTGTTTCATGTCCGATCCTCCGGGAATTGCGTCGGCGGCCACCGGTTTGTTTTACGAGAACGCTGCGGAACAGGCTCCGCCGTCTAGCCGTGGGGGTCGTCGCCGGCAAAGGATGCCCATCCTTACCCGCAATTGCTATGCCCGCGCGCGCCCAGCATCAGCGACGCCGCGGCGGCCGGCGTGCTGATGGAACGCGGCCTGGCCAAGCAGCGCGGCATGCAGCCGCTCGGCCGCCTGGTCGGCTACAGCTACGCCGGCGTCCATCCGAAGTACATGGGCATCGGCCCCGCGCCCGCCGTCAAGGCGGTGCTGAAGAAGACGGGCCTGAGCCTCAAGGACATCGACGTGTTCGAGGTCAACGAGGCCTCTGCGGCGCACGCCGCGGCGGTGTGCCGCGAGCTGGATCTGCCGCCGGACCGCACCAACCCCAACGGCAGCGGCATCTCGCTGGGCCACCCCCTCGGCGCGACCGGCTGCATCCCAACGGTCAAGGGGTTATACGAACTGAAGCGCACCGGCGGCGCCCGGGCGCTGGTGACGATGTGCATCGGCGGCGGCCAGGGCATCGCCGCCGTCTTCGAGCGGATGTAAGCAACGAGGTGTTCACTTTTCAGGAAAACCACAAGCCTGATAACAGATGACTGAAAACGGATAACTGAAAACTGATGAGAGGAGTTCCTGAGATGGCTCGACTCGATGGCAAGACGACACTGGTCACTGGCGGCTCGCGCGGGATTGGCCGGGCGATTGCAGTTGCCCTGGCGCGCGAAGGCGCCAAGGTGGCCGTGAATTATCAAAGCAACGACGCCAAGGCCAAGGAGGGCGCCGACGAGATCGCCAAATCCGGCGGGACCTGTCTGCTGGTCAAGGCCAACGTAGCCGACCCCAAGGAGGCGCGGGCGATGGTCAAGCGCGTCGCCTACCCGTTCACCCACCTCGACATCCCGGTCAACAACGCCGGCGTCACGCGAGACACGCTGCTGCCGAAGATGACCGACGAGGATTGGCTGGAAGTGATCGCCACGGACCTCAACGCCTGCTTCTTCTGCACTTCGGCAGCGACTCCGTACATGACCGCCCAGAGCTATGGCCGCATCGTCAACATCGGCTCGATGAACGGCCAGGTCCCGGCCAAGGGCCAGGCCAACTGCAGCGCCAGCAAGGGCGGCGTCATCACCTTCACCTGCACCGCCGCGCTGGAGCTGTGCAAGTCGGGCATTACGGTGAACAGCGTCTCGCCAGGCTACACGCAAACCGACATTTTCGCCAAGGTGCCCAGCGACATCCAGATCCAGATCAAGGCCAAGATTCCGCTCGGCCGCTTCGCGCAGCCGGGGCCGGCAGCGGGGCGGAGCGCTCGACCTGGCCGCACATCAAGGGCTGGCTGTCGGCGCGGATGGAGTAAGAACATGTCACGCGCGATCGATAAAACCGAACTGGTCCTGCGCGACGGCAACCAGAGTCTGCTGGCCACGCGGATGGCCCTGGAAGACATGGTTCCGGCTTGCGAGGACATCGACCAAGCTGGCTACTGGAGCGTCGAGTGCTGGGGCGGCGCCACCTACGATTGCTGCATCCGCTTCCTCAAACGAGGACCCGTGGGAGCGGCTGCGCACGTTCCGCAAACTCATGCCGAACTCCCTGCTCCAGATGCTCTTCCGCGGCCAAAACCTGCTCGGCTACCCGGCACTACGAGGACGGCGTCGTCGATCGCTTCGTGGACAAGTCGGCCGTCAACGGCATGGACGTCTTCCGCGTCTTCGACGCCCTCAAGGACATCCGCAACCTCCGCCGCGCCCTCCAGGCCGCACGGAAGACAGGCAAGCACGCTCAGGGGACGAATTGCTACACCGTTTCACCGCTAGACACGAACGAGCACTTCGTGGAGCGCGCGCAGCAGCTGCGCAAATCTTGGCTGCGACTCCATCCGCATCAAGGACATGGCGCCTCTGCTGAAGCCCCAACCCGCATTCGACCTCGTCCGCGACATCAAGGAGAAATGCGGTCCGGAAACACGGGTTCACGTCCACGTCCATGCCGCCACCGGCGTCACGATGGTCAGCCTGATGATGGCGATCGAGGCGGGCGCCGACGTGGTGGACACGTCGATCTCGTCGCTGAGTCTCGGCCCCGGCCACAACCCGACCGAAGCGCTGGTCGAAATGCTCGAAGGTGCAGGATACACGACCCGGCTGGACAAGAACCGCCTTGCCCGGATCAAGGAGCATTTCGCCAAGGTCCGGCCGCGCTGCGCCCCCTTCGACTCGAAATTCGTCCGCGTCGAGACGGAGATTTTCGACAGCCAGGTCCCCGGCGGCATGATCTCGAACATGGAGAGCCAGCTCAGGCAGCAGGGCGCCGGCCAGCGCGTCAAGGAGGTGCTGGTGGAAGTGCCGCACGTCCGCAAGGATGCCGGCTACCGGCCGCTGGCCACGCCGTCAGGCCAGATCGTGGGCACGCCGGCCGTTTTCAACGTGCTGATGGGTAGGTACAAAGTTCTCACCGGCGAGTTCGCCGATCTCATGCTTGGCTATTACGGCGCCGCCATCGGCCCGCGCGACCCGGCAGTGCTGGAGGCGGCTGCCAAGCACGCCAAGAAGGAGTCAATCACCGGCCGCCCGGCCGATTTGCGCAAGCCGGAATGGGACGAGCCGCGCTCGCAGGCGCTGGCGCTGAAGGGCTGCAGCGGCTCGGACGAGGACGTGTGTTGACCTGCGCAATGTTTCCGCAAGTCGCCGCCAAATTCTTCGCCTCGCGGGCGGAGGGGCCTAAGAACCCGACCAAGGCGGTGGAATCCGTCAAGTCGGCGGCCCCTGCCGCGCCCGCCGCGGACGGCAAGGGATCGGTGCGAGCGCCGGTCACATATCAGGTAAAAATCGGCGACAACTCCCACAAGGTAACGGTCGAGCCGGCGTGAGCAGAGAAAAGCAGACGTGCAATGGCCGAAAAAACAAAGACGATGGAGGATCTGATCCAAAACCTTCGCAAGAACCGCGAGCGCCTCATGCAGGACGGCGGCCCCGAGCGCCTGGCCAAGCAGAAAGCCGAGGGAAGCTGACGGCCCGTGAGTACATCGACGCCCTCGTGGATCCCGGCAGCTTCGAGGAAATCGGCCCGTTCGCCCAGCACCGGCAGGTCAACTTCGGCCTGGCCGGCAAGAAGATTCCCGCCGACGGCGTCGTCGCCGGCGCCGCCTCCGTGGACGGCCGACTCGTCCATCTCGCCAGCCAGAACTTTACCGTCCTCGGCGGCTCCGCTGGAGAATTGCACTCCAATAAGGTCGCCGACGTGATGGAGCTGGCCCTCAAGAGCGGCAGCCCCTTCATCCTCGTTAACGACTCCGGCGGCCCCCGCGTCCAGGAGGGCATCGACTCGCTCTCCGGCTACGGCCGCGTCCTATGCACCAACGTCAAGCTCTCCGGCGCAGGGGCCGCAAATCTTGCTGATTTGCGGCCCCTGCGCCGGCGGCGCCGCCTGCTCCCCGGCCCTCACCGACTTCATGATCCAGACGCGCCAGGCCCAAATGTTCATCACAGGCCCTCAGGTCATTAAGCAGGTGACCGGCGAGCAGATCACCGCCGAAGCCCTCGGCGGCGCCGACGCCCACATGACCCGCTCCGGCGTCATCCATTTCATCGCCGACAATGATCAGGAGGCCCTGCACACATGCCGGCGGCTCCTCAGCTTCTTCCCGTCCAAACACCTCGAAGATCCGCCGATCATGGCCGCGGTGAACAACGTCGATCCCAACCCGGATTTAACGCATGTCATCCCCGACGACCCCAAGCAGGGCTACGACGTCCGCAAGGTGATCGCCGGCGTCGTCGATCGCGGCGACTTCCTGGAAGTGCAGTCCGGCTGCGCCGCGAACATCGTCGTCGGTTTCGGCCGCATCCTCGGCCGCTCCGTCGGCTTTATCTCCAATCAGCCGTCGGTGATCTCCGGCGTCCTCGACATCAACGCTTCAGACAAGGCAAGCCGGTTTATCCGCTTCTGCAACGCCTTCGACATTTCGCTGATCACGTTCGCCGATGTGCCGGGTTTCCTGCCCGGTGTGCAGCAGGAACACGGCGGCGTCATTCGCCACGGCGCCAAGATGCTGTTCGCCTACTCGGCGGCAACCGTGCCGAAAATCCAGGTCATTCTCCGCAAGTCGTATGGCGGGGCGCACCTGGCGATGTGTTCGCGCGACCTCGGCGCCGACCGCGTCTACTCCTGGCCGACGGCGGCAGTCGCCGTCACGGGGGCGGAAGGGGCCGTGGAAATTGTCTTCCGCCGAAAAATGCAGGAGGCGGCCGACAAGGCGGCGCGCCGGATGGAACTCATCGAACAATACCGCTCCACATTCTCCACGCCCTACATCGCAGCCGGTCGGCGGCTGGCCGACGACATTGTCGAGCCGGCCGACACGCGCAAGCATCTGGCGCAGGCCCTGGAATATCTGCACACCAAGCGCGAGCTGCGGCCGCAGAAGAAGCACGGTTTGATCTCCCTGTGACACGAAGCGCACAAATGACGTCGGAATCGGCAGACCTGGCGCGCATGATCGACCCCCCGGAGTGGTTGCGCGGCCAGGCGGCCCGCCTGAACTCCCGGGGCGCCGCGCTGGAAGCTCATATAGGCAAGTCGGCCGTCGAACCGCTCAGCGAAGAGCTGGTGATGGTTGTCAGCGCGGCGATCGCGGCGTTCCTTGGGAAACGGCCGCACATCCGGCAGATCCGCCTTCTCCGTTCCGACGCCTGGGCTCAGCAGGGCCGCGCCATCATCCAGGCGTCGCACATGCGCCCGCATTAGCCAAAAGCTGGGCCGACAAAGCGTTTGATGCCTGCGGCGGCGATGCATAGAATAAAGGGGAAGGGCACGAAGCCTCAAAGACGCAAGGCCGTCTCAAAAAAAGCCGGATGTGGGTTCGTCCTCCGCCACACGAAAAACAAGGACTCCTTCCCATGCAAGACCTCGTCGCCGAAATCGCCGATTTGAAGACCAAAAACAACGCCGTCCTCCTCGCCCACTACTACCAGGAAGGCGAAGTGCAGGAGATCGCCGACTTCGCCGGCGACAGCCTCAACTTGGCCCGCGCGGCCACGCAGGTGCAGTCCGCCGCCATCGTTTTTTGCGGCGTCCATTTTATGGCCGAGACGGCGAAAATCCTCAACCCGCACAAGCGCGTGCTGCTGCCCGACCTCAAGGCCGGTTGCAGCCTCGCCGAGAGCTGTCCCGCCGACAAACTCGCCCGCTTCCAGGATATGCTGCGGATCAACGGCCGCAAATTCCAGACAGTCACGTACATCAACAGCACCGCCGGCGTCAAAGCCCTGTCCGACTGGGTCGTCACCTCCGGCAACGCCGAGTCGATCATCCGCCGCGTGCCGGAGGATTACGAGATCCTCTTCGTCCCCGACCGCCATCTCGGACAGTATTTGCAGGAAATCGCCGGGCGCAAGATGATCCTCTGGGACGGCGCCTGCATCGTGCATGAAATCTTCAGCGTCGGTGATCTGCTCGCGCTCAAGCGCAGGATGCCGGGCGGCGTGACGTTGGCCCACCCGGAGTGCCCGGCCAACATCCGCGAACACAGCGAGTTCGTCGGCGGCACCGAGGCGATGGTCAAGCATGTCCGCGGCTATGGGGCGCCGACCGATTTCCTCGTCGCCACCGAGGCGAACATGATGTGGCGCTTGCAGAAGGAGTTTCCGCAACATCGGTTCCACCCGGTGCCGGGAATCACCTGCGCCTGCAACAAATGTCCGCATATGGCCCGAAATACGCTCGAAAAAGTGCGCGACTGCCTGCTCTACGGCAAGCCCGAGATCGAATGGCGGCCGGACTTCGACCGGGCGCGCGAGGTGCTGCAACGCAGTCTGCTCAAATAAACCAACCACGGAATACACGGGAAAGAAAACTGGGCCTCTTTGTCTTTTTTCACTGTGTTGCGTGTATTCCGTCGTTTGTTCCCTGGAGCGCCGATGAACCTGATCCCAAATCGCTTCCTCTTCCGCGTCGCCTATCCATGCCGGCGCATTCCCGGCCTGCCGCACGACGGCGAGGAGCTGCTCGATCTGCCGGAGGAATGCCGCATCGACAATTTTGCGGACATGGATAATAGCAAAAACTTCGCCGTCGTGCGCCTGGCCTGGAACGAAGATGGATTGGCGCTGCAGGTGGAGCTGCGGGGCAAGGAGCTGCCGCCGGTCGGCGACGCGTCCCGCCCGCGCCACTACGACAGCGTTTCGCTGTGGATCGACACGCGCGACGCCCGCACCAGCCACCGGGCCAGCCGCTACTGCCACCAGTTCCACTTCCTGCCGACCGGGGGCGGCGCCGACCACGACGAGCCGGTGTTCGCCCAGACGAAAATCAACCGCGCCGCGCAGGACGCGCCCCTGGCGCCGGCCAACGCCGTGCCGTTTCAGTTCGTGCGCCGGAAGGGCGGTTGGCGGTTGGAAGCGTTCCTGCCGGCGGCCGTGCTGCACGGCTTCGACCCCGAACAGCACCCGCGGCTCGGCTTCTATTATGCGGTGCGCGACACCGAACTGGGCGAACAGGTCCTCAGCGTCGGGCCGGATTTTCCCTACGCGGAAGATCCCAGTTTGTGGAGCGTGCTGGAGTTGATTGCTGCGAAAAGGGAGGAATAGCAAGACAAACGGCCGGCGTGAGCCGGCCGTTCGCCTTTTCATTTTGTGTTAGTAGCGTCGGCCGCCGCCGCCGCCATACCCACCGCCGCCGCCGCCACCGCGGCCGCCGCCGTAGCCGCCGCGTCCGCCGCCGCCGCCAGGACCGCGTCCGCCTTCCGGCTTGGGCCGGGCCTCATTCACGGTCAGGGGCCGGCCTTCCACCTCGGCGCCGTTCATCGCCGTGATGGCCGCCTGCGCCTCCTGGTCGCTGCCCATCTCCACGAAGCCGAAGCCCTTGGAGCGGCCCGTGTCGCGGTCCATGATCACCTGCGCCGACACCACGCTGCCGTGCGCTCCAAAGAGACGCTGCAGATCGCCGTCGCCGATGCTGTAGGCCAGGTTGCCTACGTACAACTTCTTTCCCATGATTCGATCCTGTTTCACTCGTTCCCAACCGCCCCTGTCCGAAGAAAGGAGACGCTGCCGGACTGGCGCAAACGCACCAGAACCCCCAGTGGGTCGGCGTCGTTTCGCGCCCAACTCATGACGTCGCAATGGACAGGGGATAGGCGAATGGCAGGAATGGCGCCCCGAAGGGCCTCACGTCCATGGACCGATCCACGTGCCCAAGTCGCAGTATTATAGCCCGCCCTTGGCGCGGTGGATAGCCATGATCGAGATTTTTGCGGTTTTTTCGGCGCGCCCGTGCCGTCCCCGCAGGACGCACTGGCCCTGCGGCCGGCCGGAGATCATTCGGGGGCGGCCGCGTCGGCCGGCTTTTGACGCAACGGCCCGCGATACGTGATGCGGCCCTTGTTGAGGTCGTACGGGGAAATGGCCACCGTGACGACGTCGCCGGGCAGAATGCGGATGAAGTTCTTGCGAATCTTGCCCGCGATGTGGGCGATGATCTCATGCCCATTGTCGAGCCGCACGCGGAACTGAGTGTTGGCCAGCGCGGCCACGACCTTGCCTTGAACCTGAATGGATTCTTCTTTCGCCATGCCGTCTCCCATGCGTGGAACCAGGCGAAACAACGACCCGACGGCGGCGACGCGCCTGGCTGCGTCCGCAGCTGTCACTTGGCCTGACCCTGGCGCAATGGCGGGGAGGATGGCAGGACTCGGCATCCGGGTCCGACGCCAGGGAGGGAACCGTACGCTATCATAGTACGCCGCCTTCCGCCGCCGGACCAGAGGAATTCAGGGCGACGACGACGGCCTGGGGGTTCGGCATGCCGAACCCCCAGGCCGCCGCCATGCGTCGCCATGCGCCGCATTCCGATTACTCCGCTTTCCACGGCATGCCCGTCAGGGCCGTGGCGCGGCCCGCCGCTTCGTCCGAAACCTTCGTGAAGGTGAGCGTTTTCTTGTCCTTGTCGATTGCAAACTTGTACTTTCCGGGTCCCTTGTCGGTGATGGCAGCCGGCCCCTTTTTGTCGGTGATTTCCACCGTATCCTTGTCCACTTTGTAGGTCCCTTCCACGGCGACGTCGTCTTTGAGCTTGACGGTGAAGGCGCCGGCGCCGTCGAAGGTGAGGGTGATTTTCATGCCGCTGTCCGTGATGCTGTACGACCCCTTGAGGGCGTCGGCGTCGGCGGCGCGGCCCGGGCCGCCAAGGAAGGCCACGACCGCGACGGCGGCCAGGCACGGCGAAAAACGGTTCATGCGCATTCTCCATAGCGGATGAGAGGGACCGTCGGGCGATTCGACCATTGTAGGATGTGGCGCGGGGAATGACGCTGGGGCAAGAGCGACCCAAAGGCAGGCGCCATGAAAAGTCGCGGTTTCGGCGGCTGCTTGCGCCTCCAAGACGCGGGAACAACTGGAGAATCACGGCTTCTGCATTAAATTCATCACCGCCAAGCTCATCGCCAGCACGCCGGTCTTGATGCTCGGCTCCGGCGTTGGATGATACTGATCCGAGTGCAGCGACGGCAGCATCTTTGTCTCATCTTTCGCCGCTTCCGCCACGCGATCCGGCGGCACGGTGCCCAGCCAGAACAGGAAAATCGGCGTTCCGTCCTTGCCGTAGCGGCTGAAATCTTCGCCGCCCATCACCGGGCCGCGCTCCTGGACCCGATCGCCGCCGAACACCTCCTTGAAGATGGCCACGGTCTTCTGCGTCAGCTTCGACTCGTTGACCAGGGCCGGCGTGAAGCCCTGTTCGTCGAACGTCACCAGCGGCTCCGGCGCCCCGGCGCCTTCCGCCGCGGCCTTGGCGATCCGCTGAATGCCCTCCAGCAGGTGCTTGCGCACGGAGTCCTTTGTGCTGCGCACCGTCAGCTGCATCTTCACTTCGCTGGGGATGATGTTGTGCTTGCTGCCGCCGTGGATGGAGCCGACCGTCACCACGGCCGGGTCGGTCGGGTTCGTCTCGCGGCTAACCAGCGTTTGCAAATCGAGAATGATCCGGGCCGACAGCACGATCGGATCGACCGTCGTTTGCGGGGCGGCGCCGTGGCCGCCCTTTCCCTTCACCAAAATGTCCACGGAATCCACGTTGGCCAGCGCCTGACCGTCGGTGTAGCCGACCGTGTTGTACGGTCGGCCGGCGTCGCAATGCAGGGCCAGGCAGTAATCCGGCTTCGGGAAGCGCTGAAACAGGCCGTCGTTGAGCATGGCCTTCGCGCCCAGGCCGACCTCCTCGGCCGGCTGACCGATGAAGACGAGCGTGCCGTGCCATTGGTCCTTCAGCGACGTCAGCACGCGGGCCGTGCCGACCCAGCAGGTCATGTGCATGTCATGGCCGCACGCGTGCATGACGCCGACCTCGTTGTCGTTGGCGTCGCGCACCTTGACCTTGCTGGCGTAGGGCAGGTCGGTCGCTTCCACCACCGGCAAGGCGTCCATGTCGGTCCGCACCAGCACCGTCGGGCCGTCGCCGTTCTTGAAGACGCCGACCACGCCCGTGCCGCCGACCTTTTCGGTCACGTCGAAGCCAAGGGCCTTCAGCTCCTTGGCCAGCCGGGCCCCGGTGTTGATTTCATGCAGCGACAATTCCGGGTTGGAATGCAGGTGCTTGTAGAGCGCCAGCAGGTCGTCGTACTCGGCGGCGATACGCTTCTGGACGGCGTCCACGCGGTCCTTGACGTCGGCGGCCGGCGCCTCCTCGGCGCGCGTGCCGTGTCCGGCCGGCAGCGCGAATAGCAGGACAGCCAGAACGACGAAGACGGCTCGAAAACGGCGTAGCGGAGTCATGTGAAAAATCCTCGCTTTTCGCACTACCACAGCGGGCGCCCTGCGTATACTAAAAGAAAAGAGAGGAAGCGGCTTGCCCCGGTGGAGAAAGCCGGTTGCCTCTTACTTCCGATGATTCCCTGTCTCCGGCCGTCGCGCCTTGCCCTCCCGCGTGACAACCCTCGTGGATTCCCGCCAGAGACCTTTGTCCTCCGCCGCGCGCCGCCCCGGACATCCGTCCCTGGGGCGACGCGACCGATTCTACCCTGTTCAGGAGCAACCTATGCGCGCAAAACGCTTGACATCAACGCAAAAGCAGGAGATTTTTCACGCCCTGGTGACGACGCAAGACCTGGCCGTGATGACCGTTCCCGAATCGGTCCAATACGTCGCCAAGCAGTTCGATATCACGGAAGCGCAGCTGCGCCAGATCGAGGAGGAAGGCATCGACAAAGAATGGCCGCCGCTCAACGAGGCGGTACAAACCATCGGCTGATTGCATTCCGCTGGCGAGCGG
>DATKHW010000324.1:0-2392 GCA_035546275.1 Gemmataceae bacterium | reverse complement strand
CCGTGTTGCGACGATAGAACACGGCGGGCTGACGCCGCGCCGCTCGCCTTGGCATTCCTTACTGCTTCTTCTCCGGCGTCATCGGCGCCGTCAAATCCTGGATGCTAATGTCCCGGAACTCCAGGTCCTCCACCGGCGCCTCGTGTCCTTGCAGACTGACCGTCCCCTTGGCCAGACAGCATCCTTTCCGAGCATTGTCCGCCTCCGGCCGCTCGTCAGTCCAGTCGGTCGCCTGCACGCCGTTGACCCAAACGGCGATGTGCCGGCCGCTCGCCGCGATGGTCATGCCGAACCATTCGCGGTCCTTCGACAGTTCCTTCCGCGCCGGCATGCGCCGATAGATTCCGCCGGTGCCGTAATCGACGGCCGTGAACTTCTCCTTTTTCTTGTCCTTCAATTCATGCGTTTTGGGATCGTAGATTTCGATCTCATATTCCTGCTTCGGTTCGGCCGTGAACTCGTTGCGGATCTGGGCTTCGTAGCCCTGCTCGAATTCGCCGGGCCGGCAGCGGAAGAAGACGCCGCTGTTGCAGTGGTCGCCGTTGCTCTTGCACTGCAGCTGCAACACGAAGTCGGCCCATTGCCCTTGCGTCTGCAAATCGCCGGGGCCGCCTTCTAGGTGAATCGCGCCGTCCGGCGTCACGCTGAATTTTGACTTCTTGCCGGCGAACTCCTTCCAGCCGGACAGATCCTTGCCGTTGAACAGCGATTCCATGTTTTCCGGCTTGAGCTTGATATTGCGGAAGACGACGCCGTTGCCCGTCAGCGCGATTTGGCCCGGCCCAATCGGCTTTGAGTCAGCAGCGGCGGACTTTTCGCCGAAGCTGCTGAACGATCCGGGCGTGCGGTAGTTGATCGATTGAACGCGGCCGTTTCGGACGGACACGGAGGCGGTGGCCCAACCGCCGCCGAAATAGTTCTGCAACTCAATGCGCCGGCTTGCATCGGTTGCATCCGTCTCGCCGTCGGGACCGCAGCCGACCAGCACCGCCGGCTTGCTGTCCGGCTTCCGCTGAAAATCGAATTCCAGCTGGTAGTCGCGGAACGAGCTAGTTGTAACGAGCATCCCGTCCTTGCCCGCCTGCGGTGCTATCATGCCGTCGGCGATGGTCCACTGCGAATCATTGGGCGAAACCCAGCCGTAGGTGGTTTCGCCGTCCCACAGCAGGATCCACCCATCTTCGATCTCTTTGTGCGTCAGCGTGTTGGCTTTCGGGGCGTCCGCGGCGGCGGCCGACGCGGCCAGGCCGAGGACGATGGGAAGGGAAAGCAGGCGTCGCATGGTCGTCGACTCCTTGGAGGAAGGGGCGAGAGCGCCGTTATTCTCACCCACTGCAATAGGGGAAAGCAAGTCCCCATCCTTGCGAACGCCGCCGACGGGCGATAGACTCCATTTCCATCGAGCCACCGAACGCCTGCATTCCCGAGGAGCCTCATGAGCAGCATTCTCACCCGCCGCGACTTCCTGAAGTCCTCCGCGGCCGCAACCGCCGTCGCCGCGGCGCCCGCCGTCTTCGCCTGCTCCGCCGATAAGCCGATCCGCGTCGTCTGCTGGGACGAGCAGCAGAAGGAGCAGAAGGAAGCTTACGACAGCTTCATCGGCGAACTGCTCGCCCGCTATCTCAACTCACGCTCGGGATTCGCAGCCAAAACCGTCACGCTGACGGACCCCGAACAAGGCCTCTCCGCCGACGTTCTGGATAATTGCGATGTCCTGATGTGGTGGGGCCACCAGAAGCACGGCGACATTAAGCCGGAAAGCGGCAAGAAACTGGTCGAGCGGATCAAGGCCGGCGACTTGTCGCTGATCGCGCTGCACTCGGCCCACTTCTCGACGCCGTTCATGGAGGCAATGTTTGAGCGCACCCGCATAGACATGGCCCGGCAATATCCCAGCGGCGACCAGCAGAAGGTGGAGATCACCTGCGTCGAGCCGCCGAACTACCGCGCCCAGCCGAAGCGCGACCAGATCGTAACGCCGTACGCCGAGGTGCGAAAGTTCCCCGACGGCACGAGCAAGGCGACGGTCCATCTGCCGTATTGCTGTTTCCCGGCTTGGCGCGCGGACGGCAAGCCGAGCACTATCCGCATCCTCAAGCAGGAGCACCCGATCGCCAAGGGCCTTCCGGCGACCTTTGAGATCCCGCACACCGAAATGTACGACGAGCCGTTCCACGTGCCGGCGCCGGACGAGCGCGTGCTGGAAGAGTGCTGGGCGACTGGCGAGTGGTTCCCGAGCGGGTCCGTGTGGCAGCTGGGCAAGGGCCGGGTCTTTTACTTCCGGCCGGGCCACGAGACGTTTCCGGTCTACCGGGATGAAAATGTGCTGAAGTTGCTGGAGAACGCCGCGCGGTGGGTGGGGACGAAGGCGGGGTGAGACCGCAGAGACTGT
>DATKHW010000323.1:0-8098 GCA_035546275.1 Gemmataceae bacterium | reverse complement strand
TTCCCATCAGGCGCATCGGCCGCGACCCGCCACTTTCACCCTGCCGTCCTTCCTGAGCGCCGCCAGCACCTTTTTCAAAACGCCGGCAGGGACGATTCCGCCAGAGGGGCGGCGCCCTTTGCAGTTTCGGAAATGGCATCGGCGACGGGACGAACCGCGTAGAGCGTGCCAACGTCGGCGTGCTGATGCTGGAGCACGCATACGAATCCCTCGGTCACAAGCAGGTCGCGCAGCGCCGCGGGGTCGTGCTCGGGCCTCAGCCGGTGCCATTCGATCAGCAGAGCATCGACGTGCGTTAGCCGCGAGGTTTCGGCCAGACGGCGGAGAATGTCGTACTCGGCCCCTTCGCAGTCGACTTTCATCACGATGCGCCGCGCGGGGTGCGCGACGCGCACTTCGTCGAGAACGGCGGCGGCGTCCCGCAGGACGATTTTCTGGCGGGTCGTCGAGCCGCGGTCGGGCAGGTCGGCGGGAAGCCCAAAGACGCTCACGAGGCCGGGCGTGCGCGTGCTGTACTGGACTTCGCAGGCGCCATCGGCCGCGGAAAGCCCGACATTAACCGCCGCGATCCGTCCCGCCAGTTTCGGGTTGAGCGTCAGGTTTTCCTGCGCGCGGGCGAAGGTCGGAGCCAGCGGCTCGAAGGCGACGATACGCAGGTCCGACATTTTTGCCGCAAAGTAGAGGCTGGCATGGCCCACATTCATCCCCACGTCCAGCAATAATACCGCGTCCCCGGGGACGCGGAGGTCGTAGACTCCCTTCGCGTGAATCTCGTCGAGGATGAACAGGTCTTCCTTGGTGCGGGCCAGCGCCCGGACACCGCCGATTTCGATCTCGAACGCCCCGTCGTCGCGCGGCGTGAAACTGGCGCCGGCGGCCAGAAGGCTGTTGACCAGGACGAGACCTTCAATCATGAAATCATGCGCTCCGGGACGTAGCGCCGCGGAGATGCCGGGAATGTATAGGGCTCCCGTGCCACGATTGCCCCGCAGGGGCTGGCGGTCATGGCCGAAGTCGTGGACCACGCGCGCCCAGTGAAGGCTGCTCAGACGAAGCGTCAGTCGGGCGACCGACTTCCATCTATGAATGCGCTGCCGAATCATCGTGTTCGTACCGTTCATCCGCGTGCTTTGCGGTGGCATGCCGATCAAGGGTCAACCGACGGCAGTTCCCGTCGCGATTGCGGCGACGCGTGGGACCAGTTGGCGCGCCGCATCCACATCAGGTTGTCTACTTTGCCGACCAGTGCCCACTGGCCGCACGCCAGCGCCTCGCCGATTACGTGGGATACGCCCTCCCACTCGGCGCAGTCGTGAAACGCGACGACGCCGTCACCGGCGACGCGCTCCCGCACCAAATCGAAGTCCCGGCGGGTAGCCGCGTAAGAATGATCACCGTCGAGGAAGACCAGATCGTAGGGGCCAGGAATGTCGGCCGGCGTCAGGTCTTCGGCCCGCTTGCGGACCAGCGTGAGGCGGTCGTGAATCGGGGCGACGTTCCGCAGGAACTCGCCGTAGGTGTCGCGCTCGCCCTCGGGCATGGTCTGGTTCTGCCAGGTGTCCACGCAGGTAAGGGTGCCGCCGCGATGGGCCAGCGCCGCCCCGAGGTAGCAGGTCGAGGCGCCCAGGTACGAGCCGATCTCGAGGACCCGCGCCCCAGGCGGACACCACATGGCCAGGTTGTACAGGGTCGCAAGCTCGCTAGGCATGGTGTAGGTCGGGATCGATTCGACGCCTCGAAATCCAGCCAATCGCAGGGACCGGCGCAGAACGTAATCATCGGCCCGGTCGCAGAGCCGCCGCAGCATGAGGCGAACCAGCCTGCCGACGAACGGGCGCGGCGCCGCCGGTCCGGACTGCGCCGGCTTCGCGTCTGGGGTAGTCTCGTCGCCAACGACCGACGTTGTCGCGTTTGATTCAATCGTCATGGTAATTGAGTGGAAGCCGATAGCTCGATCGGATCCGTGTGCCCGGTCCCGCGGGATTTAATGACGCGCGCCGGGACGCCGACGGCAACTGTGCCGGGCGGGATCGAGCCCGTCACGACGGCGCCGGCGCCGATGACGCAGCCGTCGCCGATCTCGACGCCGTCGAGGATGCGCACGCCGCACCCGATCCAGACGTCCTGGCCGATGGTGATGCCGAGCGACGTCTCGCCCTGCTGGCCGATGGGGCGGTGCGGATCATCGAACCGATGATTGCTGGGAATGATGACGGTGTGGGCGGCGATCATGGTATGGCGTCCGATGACCAGCCCGCCGTGGCCGTAGATGACGCAATAGGGCCCGATGAAAACATTTTCGCCCAGCTCGATGCTTCCGCCATAGGGGGCCAGGATCGCGCCGTCGGAGATTCGCGCGCCGGTGGATAGACGAAGGCGTCCACCGTAACCAAAGCCGTCGGGGCTTGCCTGAAGTTGGGCGGTCGGTGCGATCCACACGTCCGCCGGCACAACAAACCCGGGAACGCGGTTGAACGCTCGCCGGCGCCGGGCCCAGCGCCACTCAGCCCAATAGCGTTTGAGTCTGGAAACGCCGAACATGGTCGCTCACATCGTACGATCACCGCAATTCACGCGGGCTGCGCGGCCAGCGCCGCGGCCGGCCGCGCTGGCTGGCCTTGCTCGAACCGCCACTCCGGCTCGAGATAGATCATTCCCATGTGCTGGAACGGCGTGCGGCCGGTGCCGTAAATGTCGGCCGCCTCGATCTCGATCTGGAGATAGCCGCTCAGGCAGTCGAGGTCGATCGGTCCATCTGCCAGCCAGAGATCGATGCCGTACGTGCCCGCCAGCAGCGGCGGCCGCCGCAGGGTGCAGGACAGGACGCCGTGGCGGTACGTGCCGGGCTCCGGCTCGAAGGCGGTCATGCGGGTGTTGACGCCGCCCACGGTGCCGAGCGTCGAGTGGTTCAGCACCACGCCCATGACCGGCAGCCGCAAGGGAGTCGCCGCGGCGTCGAACTCCATCTCGATCCGCAGGTCCGATCCCATCGCAAAACAGGAGCATTCGCGGCCCTGGGAATCGAGCACGCGAGCAGAGCGGATCAGGTCCTTGGCCCAGGAGGGACGGAAGTCCGCCGGGTCGCGGCCGCCGTCAGCGGCGCCGAGGTTCTGGGCCGCGTAGAACTCGACGGCCCGGCCGGTTTGCCCGTTGAACAGAAGCTCGCCGCGTTTGAGCACCAGCGTGCGGGTACAGAGGTTGGTGACCGCCGCCATGTTGTGGCTGACCAGCAGCACGGTCCGCCCGCTGTGGGCGACGTCCTTCATCTTTCCCAGGCACTTTCTCTGAAACTCGGTGTCGCCGACCGCCAGCACTTCGTCCACCACGAGGATTTCGGCGTTGAGGTGAGCGGCGACGGCGAAGGCGAGGCGCACGTACATGCCGCTGGAGTAGCGCTTGACCGGGGTGTCGAGAAACTGCTCGACGCCGGCAAAATCGACGATGGCGTCGAACTGGCGGTCGATCTCCTTCTTGCGCATGCCCAGGATGTGGCCGTTGAGGTAGACATTTTCACGGCCGGTCAACTCCGGGTGGAAGCCGGTGCCGACCTCGAGCAGCGAGCCGACGCGGCCGTAAAGATCGATCGCGCCGCCGGTCGGCTCGGTGATCCGAGAGAGGATCTTGAGCAGCGTGCTCTTGCCGGCGCCGTTGCGGCCGATGATTCCGACCACGTCGCCCTGGTGGACGTCGAACGAGACATCCCGCAGGGCCCAGAAGGTTTCCTTCTGTTGACGGGCAAGCGGGTGGCGCAGCCGGTGCATCACTGCCTCAGCCAGCGTGGTGTGCCTGGCCGCGTTGTGCGCGATCGTGTAGGCCTTGGACAGGCCGCGGACGGAGATGGCTAAGTTATTTGCGGACATCGGTTGCCTGCGCTGCTGGTCGCTTATTAGTAGCCTGTTCGGACCGAAAGTAGCTTATTACCCCGGTGGCGGCAGTTTGGGTACGATCGCCGCGGTGAGACGGTTCAAGAAGCTTATCACCTCGATCGTCAACGCGGCGGGCCTGGAGGTCCGCCGCTACCCGACGCTGGCCAACGCCCAGTATGCCCGGCGGCGTCTGATGGAGCACCTGCGGATCAGCCTGGTGCTCGATGTCGGGGCCAACATCGGGCAATACGCCCAGCTCCTGTACGATAGCGGCTACCGCGGGCGCTGCATCTCGTTCGAGCCGGTCGCGGAGTGTTTCGCCCAGCTTCGGGCCGCGGCGGCGCGCCGGGGCGGCGGGTGGTCCGCCGAGCAGCTCGCCCTGGGGGACGCCAGCGGCTCGGCCCGGATTCACCTGGCCGGCACCATGTCGTCCCTGCTCGCCCGTTCGCCGGCCGCCAGCGACTCGATCACCTTTGCCGACGGGCCGACGCAGGAGATCACGCTCGCCACGTTCGATTCGATCCGCGAACGGCTCGTTCCCGACGGCCAACGCGTGTGGCTCAAGATGGACGTCCAGGGCTATGAGCTGTCGGTCCTGAGGGGCGCCAGGGAAAGCCTGCCGCGGATCGCCGCGATCGAGGCGGAAATGTCCCTCTGGCCGTTCTACTCCAGTCAACCCTTGTACCACGAGTTGATTGACCATCTCGATTCGGCGGGCTTTGATCTTTGGTCGATCCAGCCCGGCCACCGCGACCCGCAGACAACCCGGCTGATCGAGATGGACGGCATCTTTGTGCAGCGATGCTGATGCGGGCCCGCGGCCGGTGCCGTCAGGTCTGAAGAATCGACGCTTCCGCCGGGCAGGTATCGGGTGCCTCCGCGGTCCGCGACCTGGGACCTCTTGCCGGACCCATGAACGGGCGCTCGAAGCGCGTAAAGAACAAGTACGCAAGGCCGATGGCGGGCACCAACCAGAGGGGCGTGGCAACGGCGAAGGTGGCGAGCACTGGCAGGTGCAGCGATTGCACCAGCCGGGCCGACAGGAGCAGGGCCGGCTGGTGGAGCACATAGAGACTATACGAAATCGTTCCAATCCAGGTCAGAAAGCCCAGGCGCGAGTATCGAATGAACGCTGATGGCGGGACGGATGCCGCGGCTATCACAACGCATGCAAACAGAACGCCCCAAAGGGCGTTGTCCACAACGGCAAAACGCGGGCCCAGGGGCTGGAGCGGCACACAAATCGGAAGCAGGGCCGCGGCCAGCAGCGCCGCTTTGCGGGCCTGCCCCGGCAACGGCCGGCTCACCAGCCGTGCGGCCAGCATCCCGCAGATGAACAGAATCCAGCAGGCTGGCAGATGAGCCGGCAACAGCGCGGCCCATTGCGGTTTGTGCCCGCCGCGGGTTGCCAGGAGAATTGCCATCTCGGATACCATCGCGGCCCCGGCGCCGACGGCAATCACCGCTCTCAGGCCCATTCGACGCGCCAGGATGAGTAGCAACGGGAACACCAGATAGAGTTGTACTTCCAGTGAAAGCGACCAATACGACCCGTTGATGCTCCCGATCGTTTCGGTTGAAAATGGCTGCACCAGAAAAAGGTAAGCCATGATGTCGGACAGGCGGATTGGGCGGGCAACCAGCATTGGCTGTAGCACCGGCACCAGCACGAGGGCGGTACACAAAACAAGTCCGGCGTAATAGACGGGAAGGATCCGCCGGGCGCGCCGCCGGTAGAACTTGCCGGTCTCCAGGGGCAGTGTCGGACCCTTGCGTACGACGGGCCAGAACAGGCAGAAGCCGGACAATACGATAAACAGGTCAACCCCTTTGCCGCCCCACCCGGCTACGCGCGTCACCAAGGTCGTGAAGTTCCATCCGTGCGAACGGAAGCTGTTGAGCCAGTAGGCATGGACGTGACAGAAGATGACGCCGAGGCAGGCAAGCCCTCGCAAGGCATCAATAAAGGGCAGGCGCGGCGCCCCCGAAGCAACCGGCGCAGTCGGCCCCACAGGGGTCGACGGGGACATGTTGGGCAACGTTGGCGCGGCTGTTGACGTCATAACGGACACACGGGAGGTAGTTGGTAGATCAGGCCCGAATCAATCCCTCTCGAACCCACTGCCGGCGGTAAAGCCGGTGGCGGAGGGTATCGTACAGGTGACTGTGCAGCCGCAGCGGGCGGCTGCGGCGAACGGCCAGCGTCGCGGGGGGCGACGCACCGGCTGCGCAGGGCTGAGCGCGCGCGGCGACGTAGCCGTCGAGCAGGTGGCGGCTTCCTCCCACGAAGTGGACCGCGACCGCTTCGTCTCCCCCGCCCACCCGCGGGCCGTGGGGAAAAAAGGGAAAGACCGCCTGGGCCTGGGAAAAATATCCGGAGCGGCAGCGGGCGGCCAAGGCCGCAAAACCCGTCTGTTCGGCCAGCAGGATGTTGCCGTGCCGCTCGACGTCCGCCAGGAACTCTTCGAGCACCGGCAGGCAATAGGCCCGCCGGGAGATGAACATCAGCCCGGAGTTGCACCGATCGACCAGCGGGGGACGGCCCCGCCGCCGCAGGCGCTGCGGCAAGTCCAGCGAATAGATGTTGGCGTACGAGCGCATGTAAGCGAAGTCCACGTCGCCGATGGCCCGGCGGTCCAGGCCGCGGAAAGGGCGGACGAACAGAATGTCGGAATCGATGAACCCCAGATCCCCGCGAGCCAAGACGGGGATGTCGATCAGCTTGGCCCCCCACGCATGAACGGCGCGAAAGGCCCGGCAGTGCGGAAACGCCGCCAGATCCGGCTCGATCTCGGCGGCCAGCGCCTGGCGCGTCAGCAGCGTTGCCTGGGGGATTTCCCGGGCCAGGCGCTGTAGTTCATCGGGGCTGAGCGATCCATCCGAGACCGCGATAAGGCGCACGTTGTCCCGGCAGCAGGCGACGAACGACCGCAGGCAGACGATCCCCATCTCCAGGTCGCGGCGGCAAACCAGCGAGTAGACCGGCAGCGCGTCGCGTGCATCAGGAGACGGTGCATTCATGCCGGGCCTCGAGGCAAATTCCTGGGTCGCATCCAAAGCCACGACATGCCGGGCGGCCGCCACTCGCCGACCACGGACCGGCGGTAGCGGCCCGGCAGGAGCATGTAATACAGCGAGCGGAACGGATACTCGCCGGGCGAGCGGTCGGTCGCAGCGATCTGTGCGATCTCGTGGCTTATGCTGAAACGTTGCGAAAGGGTCGCCGCGGCGCCGGGCGCCAGGAACTCGTGAATCTCGACCAGGATACTTGCGTTGCCCAGGCCGTTCACGGTTTGCGGATCAAGGAGAACCACCTCATAGCCTTCACAGTCGCAGATCACCAGAGGCGCGTTTGCCCACGTCAGCAGCGATTGCAGTTCATCCGCCTCGCACTTGCCGCGGACTTCCACCGCCGCTTGCAGATTGTTCAGCGCGACAAGCTTGCGGAGGCGCGCGCGGCCGGTCTCTTCCATTTCAAAGGCAACAACCCGCGTACCCGGGTTTCGCAGGGCCATCCCAGCGGCGTAGTAGCCCTCAGCCGCCCCGATGTCCACGATCAGGTCCGGCCGCAACTGGCAGGCCTGCTCGATGACCGTGTGCAGCTCGCGTTCGTAGATGCCCAGCACCTTGGGGATATAGCAGCTTGCGAACGATTCGCGAATGTAAAGCATCCCCTGGAACGGCCCCGAATGGACGCGACCGCGAGTTTTGGCGAAGACTTCCCGGCCGAGGTAGCCGGCGGGCCGAACCGCTCGCGGGAGAAACGCTCGGATGGACGCGGCGACCATGGTGGCTGGATTAAACCGGTGAGGATTCCCACGTTGCGTCGGGCCTCCGGCCCCGTCCACCGCACAAGACGGTGCGGGGGCAGGTGCGCGTTTCGCCTCGGACGACGGCTCTAAATGACATCGGCGAACTTGCGTTCCATATTCTTAAACGCGATGACGCCGAGCAGGAAGGCGGCGATGCACTCGGCCGCGGCACAAGCGAGATATCCCCAGTGCAACTCGCCGCCGGCTGGGCCCAGAAGTGAGCGGCGGAATGCCTCGAGCAGTGGGCTGAGCGGATTGAGTGAATAGATGGATCGATACTTATCGGGCACGGCATAGCCCACCGGGCTGGCGTAAAGCAGGAACTGGATCAGGACGGGCAGGACGTACTGAACGTCACGATAACTGACCGTCAGGGACGAGGTGATCAGGCCCGCCCCGACGGCCAGCAGCAGGATCAGA
>DATKHW010000322.1:0-2592 GCA_035546275.1 Gemmataceae bacterium | reverse complement strand
CGGCCCCTCTCCCCCGAAGCGGGGGAGAGGGGAGAAGGACCTGCTCGGGGATCGGCTAATGGCAGGCCTCCTGGCTCTGAACCAGGCAATGGAGGTTCGACCCCTTCTCCCCGAACTTCGCCCTGTTTCATCCTGGTGGTGCAACGGAAAGCATCGGATTGTGCGAAGATCCAGATCCGGGTTCGAGTCCCGGCCGGGATGCTGACGGATTATCCATCCTCGGAGTGTGACGGACGGCACGCGACCCTCCGAAGGTCGCAGACCAGGTTCGACTCCTGGCGGGGATACTGCTCGAAACGACGCTGGAGCCGGACGGCGAGGCGGCCGGCTGCAACCCGGTCCAAAGTGGGTTCGACTCCCACCGGCGTCTCTGCGAACCGCCAAGACGCCAAGAACGCCAAGAAGACTCTTTAATTGTCTTCTTGGCGGTCTTGGCGTCTTGGCGGTGAATTTCGGTCTTACTTGTTGGGATCCACCACTTCGCCGCCGTTGCGCGTGATGAGAGCCCGCAGCGTGTCCTCCTTGATGCTCATGGAAAAGCTGCGCACCGAACCATCGCACATGGCGCCGAGGAAGATGTCCTTGAAGATGCCGCCCACCTTCGGCAGCAGCTTGCCTTGGTCAAATGCGATGTCGTCCGGCTTGGTCCACGGGACCGTCTTCGCCGTCTCCACCAGCATGATCGTGTTCGACGTCCCATCGGTGATGTCCGCGATCTTGATTCCGTCCTGGCCCTCGAAGAACGCCCCCTTGCCGACGAAGCCCTGATACGGCGTCTCGTGGTTCTTCAGCGACTCCGCCGATTGCGCGGGGGATGCGAACGTCTTCGGCATCTGCTCCAGCAGCTTCTTGTTGTTCTCGCTGTCCCACGGTTCGTCGAGATGAAACTGCTTGTATAGCTGGTCCTGCTCAATGTATGGCAGGACGGCCACGCGCCAGCTCAGCAGCGGCTTGCCGTTTTTGTCGCAGATCGCCTGGGCCGGGAAGTGGTTGAACGTCGATTCGTAGTTGAACATCGCCAGAGCGATTTGCTTGAGGTTGTTAATGCTCTGCATACGAGCGGCCGCATCGCGGACTTTCTGGACCCCTTCCAGCAGGGCCACGCCCGCCTTTTCCGAGTTGATCTTCACCGACCCCGACGCTTCCAGCATCGAGCCGTTCTGCACTACCTTTGTCGCCTGCAGTCCTGCTTGCACCTGCTTCAGCAGCCCGACCATGTCGGCCAGTTCCTTATTGCCTTCGATCTGCGTCATCTGCATGGCCAGCCCCGCCCGCGCCATGTCCAGCAGCGTGTTGGCCGCCGGCTCGGCATTCTTGGCGTCCGCTTCGGCGTCAAAGGTTGCCCGGACGTCGACTTTGACCTCATCGCCGAAATCCACGGTCAGCACGGCGGTTTTGGCCTTCAAGAGCGGCAGATAGGGGGCCGCCTGCGGCGGCGGGTTCGGCGGCGCTGTTTTGGCCAGCGCTTGGACGTCGAGCGCCGCGACCACACAATGCTTGGCGGCCGCTTCACGCAGCGCCGCGGCCATCGGGCCGTCCCTGCTGTCGCCGGTTTTCTTCAAGATTTCTCGGACCGCATCGACCGGACCGTGAACGAAGGTGCGGTCGGTGAGGAAACCGACGGCCTTAGTGCCCTCCCCGACCTGGAGCGTGCGCGAGTTGATGCTTTCTTCCTTGCCATCCGGGGCGACGGCCGCCGCCACTTTCTTGGCGTCATAGGGTTTGATCGTGGTGATGAAAATCGCCGGCTCTGCCGGCCCCTGCATCGTGGGTTGCACAACGGTCACGCGTTCAATGGCCTCGGGGGCGACGCCAATCTCCTTGGCGAAGTTGGCCATATGTTCCCCGAACTGCGGGTCGTCCTTGGCCAAGCGCTCGCGCGCCGCTTTCAGCCCCGGATCGTTCCACGCCTGAGCGACGTTGACGGACACGGCCGCCGCTCCGTCGATCGGCACGGCGTCCAATTCGCCCGTCGCCTTCGGCGCGTCGCCCGGCGCCGCACGGCCAGCGTTGTCCGACCGACCGGCGAGCCAGACGGCGGCCGCGGCCACGGCGGTCAGGAACGCCGCCCGACTCCACAGCTTCCAACCACGCCCTGTCGCTTTCATGACTGTCCCTCCCCTACGAAGCCGCGGCCGGCTTGCAGCCGGACGACGCGGACAAGGTGTAATGGTGACATAGTACACCGATGGAAACGCGGCGTCAACAAAAAAAGGCGAGAAAGCACGTCGAGACGACGAGCTTTCTCGTCATGGCGTTGCGGTACACAATACCGATCGTTTATTTGCCGTCCAGCGTAAAGGGCATATTGTTGGCCCACTGCGCGGCCAAATGCAGGGCCGTTTCGTTATTGTCGGTGGGCGCCAAAAAGCTGACGGAGCCGTCGCACCAGGAGATGAGGAAGCCGCCCTTGTTCAACCCGCCCAGCTTCGGCAGCAGTTTTCCCGCGTCGAAGGCGACGTCGTCCGGTTTGGTCCACGGCACGGATTTGGCCGCCTCCACGAACAGAATTGTGTTGGAGGTCCCATTCTGGGACGTGATCTTGGTCATGGTCAGGTTTGTGTCCTTGCCCTCGAACACCGTGCCCTTGCC
>DATKHW010000321.1:0-3731 GCA_035546275.1 Gemmataceae bacterium | reverse complement strand
GAAAAACATCCCGCACTCCTTGTTTCCGCCCAGGCGCGCCGTAAACTACTGATGTTGGGTCTCGTGAACCGCGCAATGGTCGTGATGCTACGCTCACTTCATCCCCCATCCGCCTTCCCGTGCCCTAGTGTTGCGAGCGTGTTCCGAAGGCCGATTTCGGCCCCGGATTGCGCCCCCTTGTCCCTTTCCGGAGATACGATGGGCAAAAAGTTGTACGTGGGCAATCTGGCCTACGCCGTCACCGACGGCGACCTGCTGCGCATGTTCGAGCCGCATGGGTCGGTCCAGTCGGCGCAGGTGATCATGGACCGCGACGCGGGCCGCTCCAAGGGCTTCGGCTTCGTGGAGATGGGCGCCGACCAGGAGGCCCAGGCCGCCATCACAGCGCTGAACGGCCAGCAGGTGGACGGCCGCGCCCTGACCGTCAATGAAGCGCGACCGAGGACCGAAGGCAGTCGCAGTCCGTCCGCCAACGGCGGCGGCCGCGCCCGCAACTAATCCGAACGATCTCCCGGTGTCCCCGGCCGCCTCTCGCCGCGGGGGGACGCCGCGTCTTTCTTGCGTCAGCCGCAAGGGCGCATCGCTCGTCGCCCGCATCCTGGTCCACGGGCGAGAGTGCGGCCTGATGGACGGCTGGCCGAGCCGCGGGGGCGATAACCTGGCAAGATGCCAATCCAACCTGTGGAGCGCAGTGATGCCAGCGACAAAACAAGCCGAGCAACGCGACGATCTGGAGCGGGGCCGGCGCGATACGTTCAACTCGCTCATCAAAGAACAGATCATCCATACCCTGGGCGAGCCACGCGACCTGCTCCAAGTGCAGGTCCGGCCGCTTTGGGAGGGCCACTACCGGGCCAACGTCTTCATCGGCAAGGACTCCGCGTCGGCCCAGGTCGCCGACAGTTTCTTCCTGACGATCGACGGCGACGGCAACATCATGGCCTCCACTCCGGCGATCACGAAAAAGTATTGACCTCGCCGGCCCGCGCACCCACCCCTTCGCCTCGGAGCGATCGACATGGCCGCGCAGCAGCCGAATGCGCATTTCCCCGTCGGGCGGGGCGTTTACGCGGTAACCATCCGGCAGCCACAGGCCGCGGCTGTACTGGCCAGGCCTGGCCCGTTCGAGCATCCCGCGTGGGAAACAGACTACCGTGGCCCGCTGCTCATCCACGCCGCCAAGTGGGCGACGGGCGACCCTTCCCCCGATCAAGCCGGCCGCCCAGCGTATGCGGCCCTGCTTGGCATGGTCGAACTGGTGGATTGTGTTGCGAACGGTCCGGCGGAAGGCGACCCCGACGAGGTCGAATACGTCTGGGTGCTGGCCAACCCCCGGACTTTCGCCCGTCCCCTCCCCCACAATGGGCGGCTGGGATTGTTCCTGGTCGGCGACGCAGTCGTCGCCAGCGTGCAGGCGGCGCTGGCGCTGGCGCCGGCTTTCACCAAGCGTCCATCGAGTCGGCCGCCGAGCAATCGGCCGTCGACCCATGCGCCGACTTGCCGCCCCGCACTCACAACTAAGGCAACGGCCATGACTCACTCGACGGACATGGAGAGCCGCATGCGCGGGGTGCTCTGCCACTCGTTCGAGGCGGTCACACGCGCGGATCGAGATCGTCGCTTCCTGGAACGAGACGACCACGGTCGCCCGCGCTGGCCGTCGCTCCGGGAGTTCATGCTCGCCGCGCTGCACGAATCCGGCGGGGATGAAGACGCCGTCGCCACGTTCGAGCAACTTCCCGGGGCGGAGCAAGACCGGCTGTTGCGATACTACGAGAGGGCTTTTCAACCTTGCAAGGGCCTGGCCGCCTACTCGTCCCGTCCACGCCGGGGGAAAGTCAAGTCACAACAAGCCGCCAGCGCTTCGGCGATTATCGCCGCAGTGGTCAGCGGGACGAAGCGTGGGACGGACAAGCCAGCCAAGGAACCCGTTCCTGAGTTGCAGTCCCCGCATAAGCCCGGCCAGCGCCCCGCGGCTGAACACGCCCCCCAACGAAAGGCGGCCGGGCCATGAGCAAGAAACCATCCCGCACCTCAGCGCGACAATTGCACGCGGAATTGGTGCAGATGGACAGGGACATTCACGGCCTGCGGGAGGCGCTGCAGACGATGCGCGCCCGCCGGGCAGTAGTGCGAGCAAGGTTGACCGAGGCGCGGTCGGCGGAGAGGCAGGAGGCGGCCGGCTTCGCCCCCGACGAGAACCGCGGCGTGGGCGGCGAAGGTTGACGCCGAAGAACTCTACGAGGCCATCGCCGACAAGAAGCACGGGGTGATGACATGGATCAAGGCGCGCCGGTAGACCCGCAGATTCAGAACGGGCGACGGCTCCTGGAGCGACTGAGCGCGGAAGGCGTTCCTTTAACGGCGGCGGCCTGAGTGCAGGAGAGCGAAGGCGGCCCCTGGTACTTCTACATCGCCACGCCTCTGGTGGGCGAGGACGGCGCGAGGGGACCGGCCTACGACCGCGTAGGCGCGCTGATCCAGGACATGCCGCAGCCATTTTGGGTTGACCCGCTGGAGTTCAAGGTGGTCGCGCCGGGCAGCGCCGTCGGCAAGGCGATTCGCGACATCGCCGACCGGCGCCCCGGACCGATGCCCCTGCCCTGCGGCAGCGAGCGGCTCGGCGGGTTGACCATCGACGGGGCGTACATTTACCCGGCGGATGTTGCCCCGGTTCGCTAGGCCACAGTCATTTGCCTTCCTGATTGGGTCGGCAGCCGCTTATGTTTTCTACATGTATGGTGAAACAGCGCCGACTTCCGTGGTCGGGGGTGAACTCAGTACTGCGTCCACGCAGGAATCACCAATGAGCGAACCAGAACAAGTCGGCCCCGACCCAAAGGAATGGATCGAACTGGCCAAGATCTGCCAGAGCAATCAGCACAACCGCCGGGCAATGGAGTGGAAACTCGCTTTCGGCCTCTGGACGGGCATTGGTGCATTCACAGCGGCCTTTTTCCTGGGGCACAAATACGAGTTGCCCACGTGGCCGTGGTGGTTCCGCTGGGCGATTTTGGGGGCCTACCTGGCCCTCTTTCTGGTCGTGATCTTCTGTTGGCAATTGGCGATGCACCTTGCCTACCTTGGAGATCACCGATGGTTCATCTACCATATGCAAAAAGCACGAGGGGAAAAAGACGCGAAGCCGCCGGAGCAGATCCCCTTTTGTAGCTGCTTCCGTTGGTTCCCAACGTATCAGTGGACGTGGAACAGCCGGCTTTGGATGGTGGGGGAATGCATGATTACGTTTATTCTTCTAGCGCTTTCCTGGTTTGCCATCTTCGCGGTTACCCCAGCGCAATGACTCCGCCGCTTTGGCACGGTCTCCGGACGTGCCACGCGGATCGACCGCAGGTCTCATTGCTCCACCGACTTTTTCACCAGCCAATCGGCGTCAAGGGCACCTCAACTGGCGGACGCCGCCTCACCGTCCGATGGCTTGCCATGGTAGGGAAAGGGAGACCTGCGGTCGTCGCGAGTCGCATGGTCAGGAGACCGTGCCACAACAGGCGAGGCAATCCGGTGTCACATTCGGTTCTCCCGCACTCTTGGTGACGACGCACCGACCCTCCACGCGGGCTCGTCGAGCTGAGCTTCTTACGCCGCCCGTAGGACCCTGGCCCGCAGCAGGGCGAACCCGGCCCGGCCGTACATCTGCCGCTTGATCGTCTTCAGCCGGTTCACCTGCCCCTCCACCGGGCCGTTGCTCCACGACTCGGTCAGCGCGGCCG
>DATKHW010000320.1:0-6812 GCA_035546275.1 Gemmataceae bacterium | reverse complement strand
TCTCCAAACGTTTCGCCGCAAGCCTCCATCCGCCCGCTTCCCGCCCCGTGCATCTCCCGTTAAGATGGGCGGAGCGCTGCCGGCACGGATGCCGACGAAATGGCCATCCTCAGAGGGTTCCGACATGCGCCGAAGCGCCTCGTTTCTCCTCATCGGCCTTCTCCTGCTGGCGTCGGCCGGCCCCGCGCGGGCGGTCATCACCGCCCTGACGCCGCTCAGCGGTCCCATCAATGAAAATGCATTCGTCTGCACCGCCCTCGTCGAATCGGTCAATCCCGACACGCCGGGCATGGTCCTGGTCGTGGACGAGGTGCTGAAAGGCAAGCCGCTCTTCAAGAAGCTGGCCGTCAACGTGACCGGCGACGCCGATTCGCAGAAGAAAAATGAGACGCCGCTGCTCCTCAAACGGGTGGCGCCGAAGCTGCCGCTCGTTCTCTTCGTCAACCAGAACGGCAAGAGCGTCACCGCTTTCGCCTACAGCAACGGCACCTGGTTCCAGATGGCCGGCGAACGCAGCGACGACGGCGACGTGCTGCGCCTGCCGTTCACCCACCTGGAGCCGTACCTCCGCCGCACCTACAAGGGGACCACGGCCGAGATGAAACAGGTCGTCGTGGACGCCCTTTCCGGCAAGGCGGACCCGCCCGATCCCAACCAGAAAGAGAAGCCGGGCATCGGGCCGGAAGTCGAGCCGCCGAAAGATATGGATAAAGAGGAGGCGATTCAGCCGGCTTTCGGCCTGGCGCGGGGGCCGGTGTTCGGCGTCATTCCGATGCTGGTGGTGGGGCCGCTGGCCTTGCTGGCGATGCTGTTTCCGGCGGTGTTCGGCGGGCTGATGCTGGTGCTGCGGCGCTGGACCACGGCGCTGACGGTGCTGAGCGTCGACAGCGTGCTGCTGTTCCTGCAAGAGGGGTTTCATGATTACCTCGCCGCGACCTGGTACTGGGCCTCGACGCCGGCGGCGCTGTGGCTGGCGATGGTGCTGGTCGCGATCGGCGGAATGCTGTGGGCGTGGCGGAAGCATGTGAATCGGATCATGCCGTATGCGGCGCTGGAATGGAAGAATCAGGCGAGCGGGGGGCGTCAGCCCCCTGATCCGTGGCATAATCAGGGGGCTGACGCCCCCCGCTCGCCGGCGCCGGCTTCGACGCAATTCACTTGGAGCCGGCCGATGGCGCATACGGTGGAGTTTTTTCCGCCGCCGCCGGCTCGGTTTGAGCCGCCGCAGCGCGGCGAACTCATCGCGCTGGGCGTCCTGAGCGCCCTGGGGCTGACGGCGCCGCTCTTGATTCCGCGCTCGGCGGCCAGTCACGATCTGGCGAACTGGACGATGGCGATGTTCGTCGGCCTGTTCGCCGTCAGCGTCTGGGCGGCGACGGCCCATGCGTGCTATCTCCGCTGGGTGGTCGCCCGCCGATCGGCGCCGCGGCCGGGTCTGCCGGGAGAGGGCGTCCTGCTCGCCGTCATGCTGGCCGTCTGCGCCGCCTTCGCCTTCACCACGGCCGAGGGACGGGCCGCCGTTTCCACTACGCCGCAGGTGGCCAAGCAGGGTGCCCGCTCGGTGCGGGTGCGCGAGCTGTTCCAGCCCAAGCCGTCGTCGTGGATCACGGCCTCGCCGCTGGTGGTCGGCGACCGCATCTACGTTGGGGCGGTCCACGGCGAACAGTACCAATCCGGGACCTTGTATTGCCTCAATCGGGACGACGGCGCCGTGCTCTGGAGCTTCAATAACGACGGCAAAATGAAAAACGCCTTCTCGTCGCCGTGCGTGGCCGACGGACGGCTCTACACCGGCGAGGGCTTTCATCAGCATTCCGACTGCAAGCTCTATTGCCTCGAAGCCGCGACGGGCAAGAAGCTGTGGGAATTCCCGACGCGCAGCCATACGGAATCGTCGCCGTGCGTCGTGGACGGCAAGGTCTATTTCGGCGCCGGGGACGACGGCCTGTTTTGCGTGAATGCGCTGGACGGCAAGGAAATCTGGCACGGGGCCAAAGGTGTGCATGTCGACGCCAGTCCGCTGGTGGTCGGCGGCCGGGTCTTCGGCGGCGGCGGCGTCGGGGACATCTTCAAGGAAACCTGCGTCTTCTGCTGCGACGCCGCAACAGGGCAGGAGCGGTGGCGCCGGCCGACCGATCTGCCGGTCTGGGGCGAATCGGCCCTGCGCGACGGCCGGCTCTATGTCGGCCTCGGCAACGGCAATTTCATGGAGAGCGACGAGAAGCCGGCCGGCGCCCTGCTCTGCCTCGACGCCGAAACCGGCGAGCAGAAATGGCGCTATGACACGCCCGACGGCGTCCACGTCCGCCCGGCCGTGGACGAGCACGGCATCTATTTCGCCTCACGCGATCAGAATTGTTACTGTCTGAATCCGGACGGCAAGCTGCTGTGGAAAAAAGACATGGGGAGTCCGCTGCTGGCGTCGCCGGTGCTGGTGCGGGCGTCGTCGTCGCCGGAGCCGGTGCGCTGTCCGGTGTACGGATGCAGCGTCGGCCTGTACGTCGTGGCCAGCGAGGGGCAGGCGGCCTGTCTCGACCCGGCTACCGGCGAGGTGGAATGGATGGTGGACGTGGGCAAGGGCCAGAAGAACCCGACCCTGTTTTCGTCGCCGACGGTGGTGGTGAGCCGCGACGCGGACGGCGATCACCGGTTCGTCTACTTCGGCAGCGGCTTCAACTTCTTCCGCCGCGGGGCGCTGTTCTGCATCGAGGATGCGACGGAGCGGACGGCCGCGAAGTGAAGAAAATGTCACGCAAAGACGCCAAGGCGCAAAGAGCCGCGGAAGAAGAACGGCAGGGTTCCGGGGTGTAAACCCCTTGAGCCGCTTGTTTTCTTCTTTGCAGCTTTGCGCCTTTGCGCCTTTGCGTGAGATTCTTGTAGGCTTATGAGCATGACCGAGCTTCGCACCTTCGACCAGATCACTGCCTCCGACGCCGACGCCGTCGGCGGCAAGGGGCTCAGCCTCGGCCTCATGGCCTCCGCCGGCCTGCCGGTGCCGCCGGGTTTCTGCGTCACCAGCGAAGCGTATCGCCGCTGGCGCGGCCAGAGCCTCACCGACGGTCATGAACTCGGCCAGCGCATCGCCGACGCCTACCGCGTCCTCGGCGGCGGCCCCGTCGCCGTGCGCTCCTCCGCCACCGCCGAGGACGGCTCCGCCGCCAGCTTCGCCGGCCAGCAGGAAACCTATCTCGGCGTCCAGGGCGACATGGAAGTGTGCGCCGCCGTCTGTCGCTGCTGGGCCTCGCTGCAAACCGAGCGGGCCGTCGCCTACCGCAAGCGCCAGGGCGTCAGCGACGACGGATTGGCGATGGCCGTCGTCGTGCAGCGGCTGGTCCCGGCGGAGGCGGCCGGCGTGCTGTTCACGCGCGACCCGCTGGACGCCGAGGGCCGGCGGATGCTCGTCGAGGCGTCGTGGGGCCTCGGCGAGAGCGTCGTCTCCGGCCGCGTCACGCCCGATCGCTTCCACATTGACCGCGACACCGGCGCCGTCCTCGAACGCCACATCCATCCAAAAACGATACAAACGACCGCCGAAGGACAGCAAACCGTTCCGCCGGAGAAGCAGAATCAGCCGTGTCTCGACGACGCCCAGCTTGCGCTCCTGGCGGAATTGGGCCGGCAGGTCGAGGCGTTCTACGGCGATGCGCGGGACGTGGAATGGGCCTGGGCCGACGGCCGGTTCTGGCTGCTGCAAGCCCGGCCGATCACCGCGGCTGGCGCCGACGAGCGCGAACAGGTGCGGCGCGAGGAGATCGCCGCGCTGACGGCCAAGGCCGATGCGAACGGCACGGTCTGGGCGCGGTTCAACCTGGCCGAGTCGCTGCCGGAGCCGACGCCGATGACCTGGGCGATCACGCGCCGCTTCATGTCCGGCCGCGGCGGTTACGGGTTGATGTATCGCGATCTCGGTTTCAAGCCCGATGCGTCGGTGGACGACGACTGCTCCTACGACCTCATCGCCGGCCGGCCCTATTGCAACCTCAACCGCGACCTCCGCTTCTACGCGGGCTGGCTGCCGTATGAGCATTCCTTCGCCCGGATCAAGAAAGATCCGCAAAAGGCGTTTTATCCCATGCCGCGGCTGAACGTCGCTCGCTTCGGCCCGCGTTTCTGGCTGACGCTGCCGTTTCGGCTGCCGTTCCTCGTCGCCGAGTCGGTGGCGTCGGGGCTGAAGCTGTCGCGGACCATGCGCGATTTCGCCGACCGTTTCCGCAAGGAGGTGCTGCCGGCGTTCGCGGCGGAGGCGGCCAAGGGCGAGGCGGAAGACCTGGCCTCGCTCGATCCGCCGGCGCTGCTGGAGCGGCTGGAGCAGTGGACGCGGCGGACGCTGGTGGACTTCGCGCGGGACAGCCTCAAGCCGACGGCGCTGGCGGCGATCGCCATGCGAGCGGTGGAGGACAAGCTGCGTCCGCATCTCGGCGCCGGTCGCGTGGCGGCGGCGGTCGGCGCTCTGACGACCGGCGTGCGGCCCGATCCGGAAGCGGACCTGCCGAGTGCGATGAATGAGCTGGCGGCGGGCCGGCTGGAACGGGTAGTGTTCCTGCAGCATTTCGGCTGGCGCGGCAATCGGGAAATGGAGTTGGCCGAGCCGCGCTGGTCGGAGGACCCCGCCGCGCTGGATCAAATGGCGACGACCAAAGGCGAGCCGGGGGCGTCGGCCCCCGGAGACAACCGCGAGCAAGCCGCCGCGGCCGAATGGCAGGCGCTCATCGTGGAGGGCAAATTCGCTCCGGAAGACCTCCAGGCGCTGCGGCCGGACGTACTGTCGATGCAAAACTATGTCGGCCTGCGCGAGACGGCCAAGCACTACCTGATGCGCGGCTACGCCCTCATCCGCCGTATTCTCGTCGAACTCGATCGCCGATATCGCTTGGGAGGCGGCGTCTTCTACCTGACGCCGGAGGAATTGCCGCAGCTTATTGAGGGGAAGGACCTGGCTGACCTGATCGCGAAACGGCGGCGCCGACGGACGACGGCGTTGAGCCTGGAAGCGCCGCCGGTGCTGTTCAGCGACGACCTGGAAGCGATCGGCCGGCCGGTGGTGATTGCAGGCGCGGAGGAGATGAAGGGGGCGCCGCTGTCGGCCGGCGTCGCCGAGGGGCCGGCCCTGGTGCTGGATCAGCCGCGGACCGACGCCATTCCCGCCGATCCGTATATTTTGGTTTGCCCCTCGACCGATCCGGCATGGGTGCCGTTGTTCGTGCGGGCCAAGGGGTTGGTGATGGAGACCGGCGGCGTCCTGTCGCACGGGGCGATCGTGGCCCGCGAGTTCGGCCTGCCGGCGGTGGCGGGATTGCCGGACGTGGTGCGCCGGCTGCGCTCCGGCCAGCGGCTGCGCATCGACGGCGGCCGCGGCACGGTGACGGTGCTGGCGGAGTGAAGCCGTCCGATTGTGGGACAGGATTCCAATCCTGTCCGTCTCGGGCGACAGGATTGGAATCCTGTCCCACAATCGCTATGCCACGCCGAGCTGCCGGCTCTCGACGTCCATCGGAGCGTCCAGCGGGTGCCACAGCGACAGGCCGAGCCGCGCCCGTTCCTCCAGCACCGCCATCTTCTCCGGCGATCCCGGAATCGCGGACGTCGGCCGCGCCGCCAGATGCGTTCGGCCGTTGAAGTCGCCGACGCCGCGGCGGGCGAACTTGCTCGTGGATGGGTACTTCTCGCGCACCCCCGGCGTGTAATAGCACGACCAGCAGAGGCCGCGGGGACGGTTCGATCGCACGCGCTGACAGTGCCGACACATCATGGTTCGTTCCACCCTATGCAGAGGGGTTGAGGGGGTTGTGTTGGTTTTCCGATTCCGGTTTAGCCGCGGATCGGAGATCCGCGCGGTTCTGCGAACCGCGGCTAAACGTTCAGAACTCATCCTCGTCCAGCACGTCCCAGCTGTAGGTCCGGCCGTTCTCGCGGCTGACCACTTCGCCGATCAGGATGTTGCGCCGCGTGTAGAGGACCAGCGCCTTGAGCGCCACGTCGCGCGGGACGGCGGCGCCGCGTTTCAGCACGCGCTCCAGCTCGTCCAGCAGCACGTCGCCGACCACGAAATCGTCTTCGGAGATCCGCAAAATCTCGCGGACCAGCGGCCGAGGGCGCGGCCGGTTGACCGTTCGGGGCGGTTGGCACAGAGCGAGCATGGCGTCCTCCCGTCGCTTACGCTTCCGGCTCGTCGTCAGGCCGCGGCGCTCTCCTCGTCCTCGGCCCCGCCTTGCCGCCGGGCCAGCGCCCGGTGGACCTCCGCCAGCAGCAGCCGGCGCATCTCCTCCCGCGGCGTCTCGTCGTACCAGTTCAGGAACCAGCGGCAGCCGGCCGGCTCGCCCAGCCGCTGATCGACCTCGAAACACATCCGGGCGAAGTACTCCTCGACCTCGGCCACCGTCTCCAGGCCGTCGCCCTCCCAGCCGCAATAGCCCAGGGCGCAGGCGGCCTCGACCGGCCATTCCTGGCAGCATTGCAACGGCGGAGGCGTCGTCGTCGCTCCTTGCAGCAGCCGTGGATCGTCGTCGGCCAGGCCCCGCCGCAATGCCTCCAGGCTCTCGGTTGAAAGCAGCGGCTCGATTCCGTCCCGCCAGGTCTTGCGCCAGCTTTCCATGTCGCTTTCCTCTTCTCGGGCGTCCGTCATGACCTTATATCGCCAGTATAAATACGTTCACTATAGCCGTCAATCGATTTTGGTTGATTTTGTTGTGTTTTTCGGGGCCTGGAGGGCGAAAAACGCCAGTAATCGGCGGCGGAAGGGCCATGAAATAGACAATATTAGACATGCAATACGAGCCGGAAGCGTGAGCGACGGTCTTCCCTCCGTCGCTCAC
>DATKHW010000319.1:0-4202 GCA_035546275.1 Gemmataceae bacterium | reverse complement strand
CATCACGTCGCTCACGTCGGCGATGGAGGACATGACGGAGAAGCTCGACAACCTGCGCTTCCCGCGCGAGAACAAGGCGACGGCATGAAATCGTGGCCGAAACTGGCTCGCGTGCTGGTCGTCGCGTGCGTGCTGTGGGGGGCATGGCCCTTGGTGCGCAACGCAACGGAATCGGCCCTGCCCGAACGAGCCGCAACGGGATACAATGCGTCGATACCGAACGGAACGGCAACGGTTCCGGCCGCAACAAAACCGGAAGAGACGGAACGGCCCGTGACGAAATCAGCCGCGACGAAACCGATCCCGGCACCGCACCGCTACACAGGCCAGCGCCAGCGAGAGTTCGAGTCGCGGTGGAACGAAGTGCAGAAGGCCATCGGGTCGCCGCCGTCACTAGATGCGGTGCCCGTGCTGGGATACGTCAGCGGTGGCGTGCGTTACCCGGCCCGCTGGCGGACGACTCCTGACGACAGTTTGGCTAACAATTACAAGCCCCCATCCACGAAGAAACGAGAGGATTGATCCGCATGGCTCACACGTTCAAACTGCGTCACTATCACACCCGCACCCGGCGCCCGCGCCAGCGCCGCCTCAACCGCCGCGCGGCCGGCGGCGCCTTGACGCCGGTGCAATGCGCCATCGCCTACCAGTTTCCGGCGTATCCGGGCCTGCAGACGGTGCCGATGGGCATCGTCTCGCTGGGCGGCACCTACAGCACTAGCGAAGTGGCGACCGAGTACCAGAGGTACGCAATTCCGGCGCCGACCATCTCCCTACTGTCTGTGGACGGCAACGTCGCCACCAGCGATCCGGGCGGCGCGAACGTGGAGAACGCCCTAGACATTGCCTGCCAGGGCGTCACGTCGCAATCGACGGGCCTGCCGCAGCGGATCATCTTTCTGTCGGCGACCAACAGCGACACCGGCTTCGCCGATGCCATCACTGCGGGCGTCAAGGCCGGCTGCAAGATCATCAGCATCAGCTGGGGGCAGGCCCGGAGCCAGTGGACGGCCAGCGGCATCGCGGCGATGGAGGCGGCCCTGGCCTACGCGCAGAGCAACAACGTCTGGGTCTTTGTGGCCAGCGGCGACAACGCTCTTGATGACGGCACAGGTTCGCCGGTGCCGGACTACCCGGCGGCCTCGGCGTACTCCTGGGGATGCGGCGGCACGCGACTCGTGCTCAACAGCGCCAACGCCATCGCCAGCGAGGCGGCCTGGGGCGACGGCAAGAGCGCGGATGAGGGCGGTGGCGGCGGCATAGACACGACGCAGCCGGTCCCGCCGTGGCAGGTGGGCATCGTCAAGGGTGGGCGCGGTGTGCCGGACTCGGCGGCGAACGCGGACCCGAACAGCGGCTACCCGATCTACTGCGACGGGGCCTGGGAGACGGTCGGCGGCACGTCGGGCGCGGCGCCGCTGACGGCGGCCTTCTTCTGCCTGCTGTACAGTAAACTGCTGGCAATGGGCATCACGCCGCCGGCCGACCCGCACGCGGCCCTGTACGCCTTTCCGGAGGCGTTCCACGACATCACCACGGGCTCGAACGGCACTCCCTCCGTGGTCGGGTGGGACGAGGATGCCGGGCTCGGCTCGCCGGACGGGGCGCTGGCGATGAACGCCTTCACCAACTCGACGCCGATGCCGATACCTACCCCCGTGCCGACCCCGACTCCTCAGCCCCCGACTCCGGTTCCGACGCCGACCCCGCAACCGCCTCCCCCGACGCCCACGCCAGCGCCGCCAGCCGGCAAGGTGTTCTCGTCGCAGCGGCAAATCTTCGTGCAGGGCGGGTCATGGGAGATGGCCGTCGAGAGCCTCGGTCAGCTGCATCCGGGCGCAGGCGGCGGGCCGCACTCCGTCACCATCGGCGGCAACATCGTCCGCGAGCAGGTGGGGCAGCACGAGGTCGTCATGTTTGGGCAGGGACTCAAATTGCTGGCGCACTCGTGAGGCGACGATGAGCCTGATCCAGATTGCCGGTCTGATCGCGGCGGCGTTCGCCGTGGTCTTCGCTGTGGCCGTGGTGTTCGTGCTGGTTGCGGTGGCAATGTCTGCCGCAGCCGACGTGATGCCGCGGCCACAGCAGCAGCAACCTGCCCCCCTGCCGACGCTGCCACCGGCGCGGCAGACATCTTCCTACGGCGAGTTTTCCCCTCTCGATGACGAGCTTTCGCACTTGCTTTCGGGCGACGTTTCTGGGGATAATGCGGGCGTGACGTTCGACATCGAGGGCGGTTTCACTTCCACGGAGCCTTTGGCTGATGGCCAGATTCCGAAAGAAGCCGGTGGTGATCGAGGCATTCCGTCTGAACGGTGACGGGCCATCGGCTGCGCCAGCCTGGTTCCCATCGCCGGCCAAGGGTGACGTTGTCTTGCATGGCATTGTCATCCACACACTTGAGGGTGACATGCTGGCCAAGTGGGGCGACTGGATTATTCGCGGCATCAAGGGAGAAATCTATCCTTGTGCGCCGGATATTTTTGAGGCGACCTACGAACTCGTGCAAGAGGACAAGCCATGACGGAGACGACCGAGCGAATCCCGGTGCCGCAGGCGATGCGGCAGAAGTTGCACGCGGCGCTGAAGGCGAACGTCAGCGAGGAGCAAATGCTGCGGATGGATCGCAGTACAACCTTCTGCGACACTGACGCGCCGGACGCGGTGGTGTCGGCGGTGCGAAGCACGCCCACGCATTATTAATGGCCGCGCCACGATGGTCTTCTGCGATAAGTGCAACAGGAGGAACCGTGCATCCAGCAATCTCCAACGTCCTGAAGTTCTTCGCCTACTCGCACCTGCCGGAGAAACTCCAGGCAGTCTCAAAGCCGTTCTGCGATCTGGCCAAAGAGGTCGCCGAACGTGCTCCCGAGAATCAGGAAACGACCGTCGCCCTGCGGAAGTTGCTCGAAGCCAAGGACGCAGCAGTGAGGGCGGTTCTGTGACGCGACCGCTGATTATCTACCACGGCCCCGGGTGCATGGACGGCTACACCGCGGCATGGTGCTCGTGGCGACACTTCGGCGACGATGCCGAGTATCTGCCGGCGCAGTACGGCCCCCCCGCGCCGGACGTTACAGGGCGGGAAGTGTACTTGCTGGACTTCTCGTTCAAGCGGCCCGTACTGCTTGAGATGGCGGCGAAAGCAGCAAGTGTGGTTGTCGTCGATCACCACAAAACGGCAGCCGCCGAATTGAAGAACATTGGCCGTGAGTGCAACGAGAAGAGCCTGCCGATAATGACTGTCATCTTCGACATGGCCAAGTCCGGCGCTCGTCTGGCATGGGAGTTCTTCAACCCTGGCAAGCCGGCACCGTGGCTCGTGGACTATGTGGAAGACAGAGACCTTTGGTCCTGGACCCTGCCGGAGTCGCGTGCCATCAACGCCTGCCTCGCATCGTGGCCGAAGTCGTTCAAGGAATGGAGTCTGCTGGCCAGCGACAGCACGGCGACAACGTATTTCGCCGAGCAGGGCGCCGCCATCCTGCGCTATCAGGCGCAACTAGTCGAGCGAGCCGTGGCCAACGCCGTCGAGCAGGAAATTGACGGCCACAAGGTTCTCGTGACCAACGCGACCTGCCTCATCTCCGAGATCGGCGAGCAACTGGCAAAGGGCCGGCCATTCTCGGCCACGTTCTTCATCCGCAGCGACGACAAGCGTATCTGGTCGCTGCGGTCGGCGCCGGACGGCATCGACGTGAGCGAAGTCGCCAAGCGGCACGGGGGCGGTGGGCATCGCAATGCAGCCGGTTTCGAGGAAGACCCATGACCCTGCGCCGTCCACCGCATCGCTTCCGCCGCGTCCGCCCGAAGCGCCGGCAGCAGTTGGCCCGGATGCGAGGCCTGCATCCGGTGCCGCTGCGGAAGATGCCGGCGCGGATGCGAGCCGTTCACGGCGTCTGTCAGGTCGTCGGCAATGGTGGACAGCCGCGCGTCATCTGGGCACCGTGGCCGATGAGGAGGACGAGATGAGCCAGATTCAGCCCACACTGCACGCCGACGGCCAGCCGGTCAAGGCCGGCGCGGTATTTGTCGAGCGGCCCAACGGCGACGTATTCGAGCGGTCGCTCCAAGAAGCTGAGGGCCGCCGCGCCGTCGATCCCCGCGGCGAACACGGCGCCGGCAGCGCGTGCCAGACGCCGTTTCGTACCGCTGGCGTCGTGGACCGGCAGACGCAGGGATTGTGGGAGCAGGTGCAGGCG
>DATKHW010000318.1:0-3395 GCA_035546275.1 Gemmataceae bacterium | reverse complement strand
CCCCGCTTCGGGGGAGAGGGGCCGGGGGTGAGGGGGCTTGTGTCTCCAATGATGCAGAACCCCTCACCCCCGACCCCTCTCCCCTGAGTACAGGGGAGAGAGGAGCAAGCTACCCGCTACACCTCCACCATCTCCTCCGGGTCCGGCTCCTCCATGAGCGGCTTCGCCCGTGGAGAGAAGCGGCACAGCAAAATGCCGAATTCATACAGTCCCCACATCGGCAGCGCCAGCGACATCATGCTGAACGCGTCCGGCGCCACCGCCAGCAGCGCCGCCACAATGGCCAGAACGAAGATCGCCATTTTGCGATTTTTCGTATAGAAATCCACCTGCACGATGCCGACGCGCTCCAGGAACAGCATGACCAGCGGCGTCTGAAAGGCGACGCCGAACACGACCGGCACCATGATGGCGAAGCTGAGCCATTCGCTGAGCCGCAGCTCGTTTTCGACCCCCAGCCATTCGCTGAAGCTGAGCAGGTAGCTGATGCCGATCGGCAGCACCACGAATTCCGCCAGCGCGCAGCCGCCCAGAAACAGCACAATGCTTAGCGGAAGATACCAATGGACGTAGCGCTTTTCGTGCGGGTACAGCCCCGCGGCGATGAACTGCCACAGCTGCCAGAAGATCCACGGACTGGACAGAACGATGCCGCAATAGATGCTGACCATCAGGTACGTCATGAACGATTCCGTGATCGTCAGCACCGTCAGACTGGCCGGCCGGACGATTTGCCGCGAGGCAGAGTTGGCCGTAAGGGCCACCTGATTCGCGTCGATCTTTATTATGACCGTCCTCCACGGCGCACCGTCGACCCCTGCATCCTGAATCTGAGCCAGCAACTGCCTGGTCGTATTGGGATCGAGCGGCTGGTCCGAGGGCCGAGCCTTCTGCTCGTCGTCGAATTGCTTCTGCAGCCGCGCCATGCGGGCGTCGTAGGCGTTCTCCAGCTGTTTCTGCACCGGCGCCTGGATGAAATCCAGCACCGGCTTGCCGATGAACAGGCCGATCACCATGGCGACCAGGAAGCCCATGATGGCCCGGATCATCCGCGTCCGCAGCTCTTCGATGTGGTCGCCGAACGACATGCGGGTGTGGGCGAAGAGGTCGTCGTCGTCGCGGTTGAATACCGGGAGATTCATCATGGCTGCACCTGGATCACAAAGGCTTTGGCGCCGGCACGACGGGCCGTGCGACGAAGGAATAGGGTGTAGAGATAAAGGGTCGTTGCGCGCCCATGAAGGAAACTCCCCGCCGAGGACGGCGCGGGGCCGTCCGGTTGGGTGAAGGAGTTTCTGGGCCGCCCTGTCCGGTCGGACAGAGAAGCGGAAACCGGCGGGAATCGGATTGTTCTTCGGGAGGAAGGGGCCGTCGCCCTTCCACTTCACTCTAGTGTACGGGCCGCCGATGCGGTTGCAACGAAATTTTCGCGCGAATTGAGGTCAGTCGTTCTGCGGCCGGAACTCCAGCGCCCGCGAGCCGAGACGGGCCAGGAAGCGCACTTTCTGCTCCGTCGTCAGGTCCGCGACATAGCGATTCCGCACCGCCTCCAGCCATCGGATGGGCCGCTTGCCGTAGTCGGTGACGACGCGCGTCAGCACCGGCCCCGCCTGATCCAGCGCCGTGTGGACGCCGCCGTCGAGGTCAGCGTCGCCGTCGATCTCCATGTATTCGACGCCGAAACCCCTGGCCAGCGCCGCATAATCCAGTCGGGCCAGGATCGTCGCCGTCGTCCGCCGATATGCCTTTTCTTGCAGCACCTGCATGTAGTGATACGCCTGGTCGTCCAGCACGAAGAATTTGACCGGCAGACATTCCCTCGCGGCGGTGGAGATTTCCATCGCCGCCATGAGGAAGCAGCCGTCGCCGGTGACGGAGACGACCTGCCGGCCGAGGTGGACGCGCTGCGCCCCCAGCGCCGCGGGGATGGCCCAGCCCATCGCCTGGTTGTCCGTCGGGTTGAAATAGGTCCGCGGCTGGTGGACCGTGTACGCCTCGGCCGCCCAGTGCTCCGCACAAGTAACGTCCACAAAGGTCAGGGCGTCGGGACACGCGGCCTTGCGCAGCGCCAGGAAAAACAGCATCGGATCGGCGCCGCAGCGGGCGTAACGGCGGCAGCGTTCCTTCGCCTCGGCGGCTTTCCAAGCGCGGATGCGGCCGGCTAGCCCGGCGTCGCACGGTCGGCCCACGTCGTCGGCGTGGGCCAGCACATGCTCCAAAAACACTCCCGCATCGGCGTTGACGCAGACTTCCGGCTTGACGATTCGGCCGATGTTGTTGGGATTGGCATCGACATGGATGAGCCGGTGCGGCGGGATGGCGTAGCAGCCGGTGGACACCTCGCTGTAGCGGACGCCGATCGCCAGCACCAGATCGACGCTCTTGAAGGCGTTCTCGGCGGTGCAGGTCGCTTGCGGCCCGTAGCCCCAGCCGACGGCCAGCGGATGGCACTCGTCGATGACCCCCTTGCCGGAGACGCTGGTGGCGACCGGCGCCTGGAGCAGCTCGGCGACCTTGACCAGCGAAGGGGCGAAATCCATGCAGCCCATGCCGGCGTAGACGCCGACGCGCAGCCGGCGGTCGCCCAGCAGCCGGAGGGCGCAATCGACGGCCGCCTCGTCGAAGGGGACTTCCGGAGGGCCGGCCGGCGGGCAGTTGAAGCGGTGGGTTTCGGTCAGCAGGTTGTACGGCACGACGACGGCCGTCGGCCCCGGCTCGCCCTGCCGGGCCAGCTGAAACGCCTGCTGCACGGCGCCGGGAATGTCCCCGACTTCCGCGACCTCGAACATGCCCTTCGTCACTTCGCGGATCAGGCCCGCTTGCGGGATTTCATGCAGCTGGAAAGGTTTATATTTGTCGCCGCGCGCCACGTCGCCGATGATGCAGACCATCGGCACGCTGTCGAGCAGCGCTTCGCCGATGCCGGTCAGCGCGTTGGTGACGCCCGGCCCCGGCACGATGCAAATGACGCCCGGCACGCCGGTGCTGCGTGCGGCGCCGTCGGCCATGCAGGCGGCGGAATGCTCGTGGGTGACGAGCAGATAGGCGAGGCCGCGGCCCTTCATCTCGTCCCAGAGTTCATTCTCCTGAGCCCCCGGAATGCCGAAGACGCAGGAAACGCCCTCTGCGAGCAGCGCCTCGACCAGGGCGCGGGCGCCGGTCATGGCGCCGACGACGGCGCCGCCCTTCGTGACCCTGGCCTGGGCGTCCGATGGGGCCAGCGCCAGGGCGGCCGTTGCGGCGCCGGCGGCGACGGCTTTCAGGGCGGTGCGGCGCGTCATCGGCGGCGTCATGGCATCTCCGGGGAAGGCGCGGCTTCCTCTTTTATCGGCTTTTCCCGCTTCGCCCTTCACGCCGAAGGCGCCGGCGGTATGATCCCAGAAGGGCGAGCGGCC
>DATKHW010000317.1:0-7748 GCA_035546275.1 Gemmataceae bacterium | reverse complement strand
GTCTCGCAGCGGCCGCGTATCGCCGTCGCTGGAGTGAATCGATTCCTTCGTGAACTGGATGACGGGGCACGGCTCGATGTCGCCCCACGGGTTGATGTGGTTGGTGATGCCGTTGGCCGCGGGGCAGAGCGCCCGCCCCTCGCCGTCGAAATAGGCGTCCACGATCAGGATCGGCTTCTTCGCCCGCATCTCCACCACGAACCGCCGCGCCCGCAGCTGCTGCTCCGGCGTCAGGCACAGCTGCGGGTTGGCCTCCGGCCCCATCGGCCGATAGACGTGGAACCAGGTATACAGCACGCCCATCTCGATCAGCCGATCGACCCATTTTTCCGTCAAAAGATCGTCGATGTTCGTCTGACAGAGACTGGTGCAGACGCCGGTGAAGACCTTGTTCTTGAGGCAGTTGTGGACGCCGGCCATCGTTTTGCTGTAGACGCCGGGCCGGCCGCGGCGCTCGTCGCTGACGATCTCGTTGCCCTCGACGCTAATGAGCGGCGTCACGTTGCCGAGGCGGCGCAGCTCCTTCGCCTTCTTGTCGGTGATGAACTGGCCGTTGGTGAAGACCTGAAAATAGCAATCGGGGTGGTCGGCCAGCATCTCGATCAGCTGCGGGTGCATGAACGGTTCGCCGCCGACGATGCCGAAGAAGACGTTGCCCATCGCCTTCGCCTCGCGGACCAGCTTGTGGAAGGCGTCGGGTTTGATCGTCTCCTGCTTGGCGGCCACGTCCACCCAGCAGCCCTGGCAGCGCAGGTTGCAGCTGTTGATGATGGAGACGTACAAAAACGGCGGAAAAACCTCGCCGCGTTTGAGTCGGCGCTTGTGGCGCTCGACGGACAACATGCCCTTGAAGCCCATGTTCCACATCAGCTTCCACAAGAGGCGCTTGTCGGTTTCGAGCAGCATGCGCTTGGCGAGTTTCAGGAGCATTGACGATCCTCATGCTAATCAGCGATGGCGGCGGCGTTACTGGTACAGTCTACCAGAGCGGAATCGTCAAGGCTTCATTTCACGTTTGAGAAACCGCTCGAAAAACAAGCACAGCTGCTCATTCGATTCGTCGGTCGGCGGGTGATCCGCGCGGTTGGTCATAGCGGCGCGGTCCTCGTAGCCCAGGAACTTGTTCACCGCGACGGCGTGATTGAGCGCCTTCCACCGCTCCGGCCCGTCCTCCGAGCCGCCGGACACCAGGAACGGCCGCGGCGCCATCAGCGCGTGCAATTCGGTCAGATCGTGGCCCTCCTCGATCAGCTTCTTGTACGGTCCCGTGCGCGGATTTTTATCGTCGGGAATGCCCGGCTTGCGCTCCCGATCCGGCTCGTATCCGAGATACCACGGCTCCCAGTAGTTGACGTTGCTGCGCTTCTCGTCGAAGACGATTCCGGGGTCGGACCAGGCGGCGCAGGCGAACTTGTCGAAAAGACAGGAGGCGAACATCGCCCATTTGCCGCCGTAGGAGTGGCCGACAATGCCGATCCGCTTCGGATCGACCTGCGGCAGGTTGGCCAGGGCGTTGTAACAGTTCGCGGCCATGTAGGCGTGGAAGGAGAGCGGCTGCAGCTGCGCCTTCTTTTTGTCCGGGAAATAGGAATTGGGGTCGCTGCCCAGGGACAGGGCCACGAAGCCGCGCTTGGCCAGTTGGCGAGCGAAATCGCGCCCCGGCTTGTCCCCCAGGCCGACGCCGGTTTTGGCGTCGTAGAAGACGACCACCACGGCAGGGAACGGCCCGTCGCCATTGGGAACGAGCAGATAGGCGTCGTCGCTCGTCCAGCCCGGCGCGACTTCGAGCCGGATGTGGCGCTGCGTATAGCCGTCCTTCTTTTCCGTTTCCAGATTTTCCATCATCGGCTTCTCGATCAGCGGCGGCCACGGACCCATTGCGTCCATCCAGTAGCTCCGGATCTCCTGACGCCGTTTCTGCCAGTCCTGCGCCGTCTTCACGGGCGTACCGTCATAAAACTTCAACGGCGATTTGTAATCTCCGAAATCATCCGCGTACTCCTTTGGCGGATGGAAGAATGGCGCCAGCTTGTTCTCGTCCGCCTCCGGAAACTGCCATGCCTCGTTGAAGAAGCCGGCCTGCAGCAGCGTCTCATCCAGCGCTTGCGAGGGGTCGTCCGGTTGCTTGCCGCCCACCTGAAATACCGCCCAATCGCCCAGGCGCGGGAAGAGCAGATAATTCAGCGACGACAGCTCCTTTTCATGGAATGTGTGGCCGCTGTTCAGCACGACATACCGGCCCTCGGCCAACGGATTCGGTTGGATCAGCACGGGCGCATGGTCGCCGGCGCCATATTTCTCATTCCTGATCCGCAATCCGTCGCGCGTCCACTGGACCGGCAAGTTCGGCAGGACTCGCGCAATCCACGGGTTGCTTCCCGGATCGCCGAAAAGAACGAGATTGCAGCGGCGCACGTCCTCGTCGGTGACGGCCGTATCATCCTTCACCGGCAATTCGCCCCGGAAATAGCGATTCCACTCGTAGGAGAAGCGCTTGAGGTTGGCGTCGGCCCACGCTTGAACCGCGGGGTTCCAGGCCTTGCCCGTGCCGCGGACGCAGAGAAACGGCGTCGTGAAGGCGTCGTCGATCGGCCCCTGCAAGCCGGGGCGCTTGCCGCTCAACGGGGCGTCGCCGAGGCATGCCCATTCGCCGTTGCGCCGGCCGATCACGAACGTCCGAGGCGGCGCCTTGTCGTCCCGCTCCGGCAAGGCTACCGCGACTCCGCCGACGCGCAGCTGCGGCTTTCTCTCTTGCAGCATCGGCGCGAACACGGCGAAGCGCGTGATGTTCGACGGTTCCTTGACGTTTAGCGTGCCGTCGTCGGCGACCTCGGCCTCGATTTCGGCCCGTGCATAGTGCTGCTCCATGCCGAGAATCTGCAGCCAGTAACAGCGGCTGTACTTCAGCGTCCAGGTGACGAAGCGGATCTTTTTCAGCGCATGATCCAGCCCCTTGACCGCGTAATCGCCGATCTGCCGCAGCTCCTCCTTCTGCGCGGCCGGGTCGATAGTATGGCCGGTTCCGGGCGAAATGATATTGTTTAATTTCAGACCTTCCTTTTCCATCGCCTCGCCCATGAGGACATGCGCCTGGAAAAACACGTCCTTGTCGCCCATGCAGGCCACGACCGGCACGGCGCCGGCGTTGGCGGCGTAGTCGATGGAGTCGAGCATGTGCAGCCCTTTTTCCTGATAATCGGGCAGCGGGCCGACCTTCACGAAGTTCGGCAGCGGCGTTTCCGAGAAGTGATGCGTGTCCACGTAGCCGCAGTACGGCCCCAGCGCGACGAACAAATCGGGGTGCTTCAGCCCCAAATGCCACGTCCCCGAGGCGCCCATCGACATGCCGCGCAGGACGATCCGGTCGCGGTCGATGTTGTAATTGCGACAAACCGCCTCGATCGCTTCGAAGACGTCCGTTTCGCCGGCCCAGCGATAGCAATTCTCGACGCGGCCCAGCGGATGCAGCTCGATCCAGTCCTGGTCGGGAGCGTTCTTCGCCTCGCCGTCGCCCTCGTCAAAGCGGCTCATGAAGCGCAGCTCGCTCATGCCGACCGGCTTGCTGCTGCCGTGCAGCACGACATCGAGGCGGATCGGCTTGGCGGGATCGTACGCGGACGGCACGATCAGGCCGTAAGGCTGCACGGAACCGTCCACGGCGGAGACGAAACCGCGAACGAGCTTGCCCTTGCGGTCGGCCCAGGGTGGTTTGGCCGGCAAGTCCCGAATCCGCTCATCGGCTCGCTCCACGGCCTTCTTGAGCAGGGCGACGTCGGCCGGCTGGAATTCCGTGTCGTAGTGCAAGGCCCATACGACGCCCTTGGCGAAAACCTCGGCGTCGGCCATGTAATCCGCCTTGAGGTCGGGTCGGGGTTTACTGTCCAATTGGGCGAGGTGCTGATTGAAATTCGACAGGCCGATCAGCAGCTGCTCGCGGATTTCTTTGGACAAACCGGTCGGCTGATCCGGCGCCGGGGCGATTGGCTCGGCGGCGAGAAGCGAAGCGGCGATTAGCGCGGCGGTCATGGTTTGTCCTCATATCGTGCGGGGAGAGGGCATAAGAGTACCGTCCTAACGCGGTACTCCCGGGCCGAGCACTAGTGCATAGACGGCAAGAGCGAACGCGCCCGCCGCGCACCAGGGCAGGCTCCGTTGCGGCGTCAGCGGGAGTGGGCCCGTCGATGGCCGCGCCGGACCCACCGCCAAGATGGTGTAGAGCAGCAGGATGGTGCCGCCCAGTGTGGCAGGGATCGCAGAAATCAATGCAATGAACGACCCGTCCCTACCGAGCAGCGTGGACAGGATCAACGGACAGGAGCCGGCGAAATAAGAAATCACGAGCAGCTGGGCGGCCCTGCGCCGGCGTTGGTTCCTACCGAGGAACTCGTCCATCGTGCGACCGGCGAGCAGCAGCGCGGCCAGGGAAGCGGCCGCGCCGAACGCGGTCAGCGCCAGGCGCCAGGCGAGCGGCGAATCGAGGCCCTTTACGAATCCATGAACGTCTCCGAAGGGGCAAAAGGACAATGCGGCGAGGTATCCGGCGTTTGCGAACAGGCAGACGTAGGCCGTCAGCCAGAGGCAGTACCGTATCTGCGCGTGCTTAGACCGGGTGGCGCCGTGAATCAGGGCGAGCAGGCCGCCGACAAGCAAGCCGGTTAGTGGTCCCGCAATGCTGATGATCCGCGACGCCTCCGGCGAAACAGAATCGGCGTCCAGGTGCAGCGCCGCCGTGGAAAGTCTCAGGCCTCGCGCCCCGAGGGCGGCCGCGGTGAGTCCGTGCCCCAAACCCTCATGAACGACCGCGGCTATGAGGTAGGAAACGACAGCGATGGCCGCGACTGTAATAGCGTCAATGGCCTGGGTTTCCTTTGCCGGAGGCATGGAGGTGTCGTTCATCGCTGTCCCTGATAAACGGGAGCCGGACTAAATACAACTTTTCCCATTATTCTTTCAACACGAAACAATTTTCCCTTGATGAGGGAGCCGATTATCCTTGGGACGGTGGTTCGATCCCTGGCCGCAGTCGGCTTGCCGCCGAAGGAGATGGTCATGCGCTTCTCGAATGGCTGGACGTTCGCCGCCGTCGCCGTTGGGCTGACGGCCCTCGTTTCCTGCTTCGCCGATTCCGGATCGAAGGACGATCCGGCGCGCGGGCTGACGGTCCATGAATGGGGCACCTTCAGCACGTTCTCTGGGTCCAACGGCAAGGACGTGAAGTTCTACCCCAACGACGACGACCTGCCCGATTTCGTCCACGGCTACCTGAGCCGGCAGTCTAAAGCGGGCCCGGCCGGCGGCACGGTCAGCCTGGAAACGCCCGTCCTCTATTTCTACGCGGATCGGCCGCTGACCGCCTCGGTCCACGTCGAATTTCCGAAGGGGACCCTGACGGAATGGTATCCGCAGGCGAAGCGGACGGACGGCCGCGCGCTGGCCGGCGATGACCCCCCCAGCACGCTGGACTGGGATGGAATCAAGGTGCTGCCCGGCGAGGCGCTGAAGCTGCCGACGGAGACGAAAGAGGGCCGCTACTACGCCGCCCGTGAAACCGACGCCGCCCCGCTGCGCGTGGCGGCCATCACGAACGAGGGCAAGGTCGAGGAGCAGGAGAAGTTTCTGTTTTACCGCGGCGTGGGTGATCTCGACATGCCGCTAAAGGTGCGGGCGTGGGGGGACGGCAAGTTCACGGTCGATTGGACGGGCGGCAAACCGGCTGGCGTAATGCTGCTGGTGCAGGTGCGGGCGGGCCAGGTCCGCTTCGAGCCGTTCATCCCCGACCACGCGACGGACGGCCTGCTGCGCGCGGACGTGCGGCTGCCGGACGCTGGCGCGACGCTGGACCAGCTCGGCGACGCCATGACGAAGATCCTGACCGAGCAGGGTCTGTACGAGAAGGAAGCCCGCGCCATGGTCAAGACCTGGCGTTCCGCGTGGTTCGGCGAGCAAGGGACGCGGGTGCTGTACGTGCTGCCGCGCGAAGCGACCGACAGCTTCCTGCCGACGAAAATCGACCCGAAGCCGACCTCGTATGTGCGCGTCATGGTCGGCCGGCACGACGTGCTGACGCCGGATCGCGAGAGGCAGATCGACGGTTGGGTGGCGACGCTCGACCAGCCGGCCGCCGACCAGGATGCCAAGCTGAAGACCGCGGCGGAGGAAATGGCGCGCCTGGGCCGTTACCGCGATGCCGCATGGGAGGCGTCCCGAACGCGATTGCAAGGCGGCGGGAAGTGATCGGCAATTTCGCGGCACAGGCGGCCCCCTGTGCCGCGGTTTCTCGCGTCTGCTGATTGCGTCGGGCGAGACTACCGCATAAACTGCATCCATCGCTCGCCGGATTGGATGCGCGCCGTTCATGATTTCCTCCCTGCTGTATACGCTGCTTGTTTTCGGCGCTGCGGACCCCGCCCCGTCGTTCCAGACGCAGGTGGGGCCGCTCTTGCAGTCGCACTGCCTTAAGTGCCACAACCCCGCCAAGCACCGCGGCGGCCTCGACCTGACCACGCGCGCCGGCCTGCTTAAAGGCGGCCAGGACGGGGCCGTCGTCGCGCCCGGCAACTCGGCCGACAGCCTGCTTTACGCGAAAATCCGCGACGGCAAGATGCCGCCGGACGGCCCGCTGGCGGACGCCGAAATCGAGCTGCTGCGCCGCTGGATAGACGCCGGCGCCCCATGGGAAGGCGCGGCGCTGACGCCCCCCGCGGAGAAAGGCCGCGCCGGCCTCGATTGGTGGTCGCTGCAACCGATGCATCGACCGGCGATCCCTGATGTGAAGAATCGCAACTGGGCGCGCAATCCGATCGATTCCTTCATTCTGGCGGCACTGGAGGCCAAGGGCATGGCGCCCGCGCCGGAAGCGGATCGGCGAACCTACATTCGCCGCGCCACGTTCGATCTGATCGGATTGCCGCCGACGCCGGAGGAGATCGACGCCTTTCTCAAGGACGATTCGCCGGACGCCTACGAAAAGCTGGTCGATCGGCTGCTGGCCCGGCCCGAATACGGCGAGCGCTGGGGCCGGCACTGGCTCGACGTGGCACGCTTCGCCGAGAGCTACGGCTACGAGATGAACACGCTGCGGGCCGACGCCTGGCCCTATCGCGATTACGTCATCCAGGCATTCAACGAGGATCGGTCTTATCCGCAATTCATCCGCGAGCAGCTGGCAGGCGACATGGTCGGCAAAGGCGACTTTCTCACCGAAGCGGCGACTGGCTTCCTCGTCGGCGGCCCGCACGACCTGGTCGGCAGCGCCATCCCGGAGGCGAAGCTGCAGCAGCGCATGGACGACCTGGCGGACATGGTTTCGCTGACAGGGGCGACGTTTCTCGGCCTAACCGTCGGCTGCGCCCGCTGTCACGACCACAAGTTCGATCCGATTACGCAGAAGGATTTCTACGGCCTCCAGGCCGTGTTCGCCGGCGTCGAACACGGCGAGCGCGCTATGCCTCCGACCGACCCCGACGCCCATCGCCGTGAGATCGAGTCCCTCCGAAGCGACCTGGCCGGACTGGACGCGCAGATCGACGACCAAGAACCGCTGGCCGGCGACGTCGGTTCACCGCCGAGACGGCCGCCGGTCCAGCCGCGCCGCAACGTCGAGCGATTCCGCCCGATCGAGGCCCGCTATATCCGCTTCACGATTGCAGCGACGACGGACGGGACGGAACCGTGCATCGACGAGCTGGAGGCATACGGCCCCGACGCTCCGACGGAGAACCTGGCACTGGCGAGCCGCGGCGGCAAGG
>DATKHW010000316.1:0-11141 GCA_035546275.1 Gemmataceae bacterium | reverse complement strand
AAACCCACCCTTTTTGTGCAGGTTTTTGTGCAGCCGTCTCAATAAGACGGCGGGATGGATTGTATGTCGGCGGATGATGGCAACGATGGCGGGTCTGTTTGCACAGAGGCAGGGACGAGGCGAGCGTCGGCGGCCCGCTGCCGGTCCTCCAGCGCCCTTACCCGCTGCTCAAGGCTGCTGATCGTGATTGAGGCCATGCTGCCCCATCAGGGAGGCAAATAATAGCGCCAACGGGACCAGAAACGGGGACCACCACCCATATTGCCCCTGGCTCGCGGCGATCCCCAGCCCGGCTGCGAGGAACACAAGCAATACGGCATAGGCGCGCATCACGCAAAGCGGCATGAGATTCCCCTGTCGAAACCGTGTCACCTACCGCATCGGGAACTTCAACACGTTCTGCGGCTGGACGGCCGCAACCGGCCCTTTTGGCATCCACTTCGTCGGGTCGATCTTCAACTCATACATGGCGCTGATGCAGCACGCGATGTTGTGGCAGGAAATCGGAGTCAGTTGACATTTGATGTATAAAAATGAACCGAATCCGATTTTCCCAGAAGATTGCCGCCAGGCTTCTACCGATTGGGCCGAACCCGTGCGCGGACGCTTTGTGCGCCGTCATCGTGAATCCTCCTCCGCGGGCCTCGACAGTCCGATCAGCACTTCGGCGACTTGCGTTTCTTGCCAATCGCGCTGCGTGCTGCGAATTTCTTGATTTGATCGGGCGCGAACGGAATCTTGCACGCCCCGACCAGATCGACGGCGACCTTGCCGATGCCGTTGGCCGTATCGACCGCGAGCTTGTGGAGCGGTTTGACGTGGCAGGCGACGGCGATGACGAAACCGTTCATCACGTATTTGACGCGATTGGGCTGCTGGTGGATCGACTTCGCCACGCGCTGCAGGAGCGACTTGATCTCGGCCAGGTCGAGGTCCGCGTCTGCCGCGATTGCGACGAGGCTGCTGTACGTCCCCCAGCCGGCTGAGGCGATGGTTTCGTTCTTGGATTCCATCCACTTCAAGGCGATCTCTCGACCGTGCGGACTGGCGGACGCCACCCACGGGACCGTGTATTCGGCGACCATGCCCCAGGTGGCGTTCTCGACCCACTTCTGCAGGTCCTTTTTGGTCATCTTCGCGTCGTCGGCGATCAAGCCCGCGAGGTACATCGCGTCGGCGATGCCGGTGTCGTAAAGATCGAGCGCGAGCTGGTAGTCCATCTTGACGCGCTTCTGGATCTTCTTCATGTCCTCGACCTTGACGCCAAAGCACGGCTCCTGGGCGCCGTGCGTCATCCACATCTTCTTGGTTTGCTCGGCCCCGAGCTTCTTGAGTTCGGCGACGATGTCCTTGGCGGTCATTTACTTTCTTCCTCAAGTTGCATGGAACGCGCAATCGGCTCTTCGTTTAGCGTTCCCTGGACGCCATGCGAACGTTAAACGAATTGCCGATATTACCGCTCACGGTAGTATCTCGCGTCTCCTCGCTCCGTCTTTCCGCTGACCGGCGGACGCTGGATCGGCCGAGCGACCAATCTCAGCAGCGGCGGGGCACTGGTGAGCCATGGTCGGGATAAACGAATCATGCCCCGCCCTCTGCTGCAGCGCCTGGTTCAGCCTGCATGGACACCTTCTTCCGGAAGACGATGTGCATGGCGCTCGGTGTAGTCACATGCTCGGCACATTCGTAGCCCAGCCTGACCATGTCTAGCCCAGCGAACAGCCGCTCCCCGGCGCCGAGCAGAACTGGCGAGATCGCCAAGTGCATCTCGTCGATCAGGCCCGCCGACAAACACTGTTGGATGGTGGCCACCCCTCCGCCCACTCGGACATCCTGGCCGCAAGCAGCCGCACGGGCACGCTGGAGCGCTTCCGACAGGCCTTCGGTTACAAAATGGAAGACCGTGCCACCCTCCATCTCAACCGGTTCGCGTGGGTGGCGAGTGAGGATGAACACTGGGCAATGGTACGGTGGATTGTCGCCCCACCATCCTTTCCACGATTCGTCCGGCCAAGGGCCGCGAATAGGGCCGAACATGTTGCGTCCCATGATCCAGGCGCCGACGTTCTGGAATCCTCGAGCGGCGAAGTCGTCGTCGGTCCCAGTTGATCCGCCGTCGTTACCGAACAACGCCTTCTGGAATGTGCGAGTGCCGACGAGCCAACCATGCAACTCCAACCCGCCAAGTCCAAGGGGGTTGTCCAGTCCTTGGTCCGGTCCTGCCCCGAACCCGTCCAAGGAAATGGTAAAGCCCTCCACGCGAATCTTGGTCGTCATGTTCGACTCCTGCGTTCCCGCCATGCGCCCTCTGTTGGCCGAACGACACCGCTCTCCTGCGGACCGCCCCACTGGCCTTGATGTCGTGAGAGGCCACATGGGGCGGTCCGTCAGGAGCAGCGACCTTGTTCGCGTTGTTTATTCACGATGCCCCTTATCCGCATCCTGTCGCTACTCTAACCAGTCCAGCCATGCCGCGACCCGCAGTTCATGTTGCCTCCCGTTAGCCGGATAGCATCCCGCAATCTCCACTCGATACCGCTGTCCCAGTCGCTCAGTAAAGGTTACGGTTGTCGGGAAGACAAGATCGTGTTCCCACACATACAGGCAGAAGAAGAGCCACCCGACCCCCCCGATCCCACTCAGCTGGCTTATCGTCGGGCGACTGCGGAAACGAGAAGGTTTGCCCCACCAACTCGTCAGGAAAATCCGCGGGTAACGGCAACATCTGAGCGTAGAGTGACGGCTCGCTGCCAGCCAGCCAATCCAGTTCTTGTTCCTCCCTGTCCTCCGGCCAGTTTCGATAATCCAACAGGGACGATTCCCCGCAATGGATTTCCAGACACCAGCTCCGGACACCTGACTCGTCCCGGTTACGAGACAAGGCGCCATTGCGGACCGGGAAGCCGACGGAGTTCAGATAAAGCTGATCCATGCACGTCTGTCTTCTGCGAACTGGTGAGTATGCTGACCGGCCCGGTCAGCATATGAGCGATCCCGGTCAGCCTATCAGGGCCGCCGGTCAGCATATCCGCAGCACCGGCGCGCTATTCCGGGCGGACCGATCCTGCTCAAGGCGTCCCTCGATCCTGGAGCAACGAGCGTGGACCGCACCCAGGAAGACGTCATCGCCCGCGGCATGAACGACAGCCAGTTCGCGGCCAACTCCCTCGTCACTCTCCAGCACGCCTGCAGCCTGCCGCCGGTCGGCAAATCCCTCTGGCGCAAGCGCGCCAAGAACGGCGATCTCGTCGGCATCAAGGCCAAAACGCAGTACCACGCCCGATCGGCCGCGCCGCCGGCATCAAGCCCGCGACTGCCAGGCGGATGGGTCTCGTGAGCCGTGCAGCACCGCCAGCACCTCGACCCGATCCGACAAAGCGACATAGTAGACCACGTGCCGGAGCTTCCTCAGCCGCGCCGCCCGCACGTCCTGCCACACCGGGCCCTACATCTCCGGCGTCGCCTCGATGCGTCCGAGAACCTCGCGCACCCGAGCGACGAACCGGCCGCCCAGGCCGGGCTGCACGCGCTCCGGCTCGTCGTGCGTCGCCTGGATGTCGGCGTCGGCCGCGGGCCGGAGGATCACCGGCAGGCTCATGAGCCGCCCCCGAACCGGGCCAGGGCCTCGCGCCATGGCTTGCCTTGCCCCGGCAAGGCGTCGGCCTCCGCGCGCCGCTTGGCGAGTTCGGCCAGGCGCCACGCCGGCGCCTCGTCCGGGCTGACCCTCTCCGGCAGACTGTCCCAGATTTGCTCGATTAGGTCCAGCTACTCACGGACACTCAGGCGGTCGATCCCCAACGCCTCGATCGTGACTGGCATGGCCATTCCTCCGGGCCGTAGTTCTCCTGGCAGCATAACACCGCCGTCACAACGAGGGAAGGACGGCCCAACTAGTGATTCGGTAGCGCCGCGCCTGATGGCGCGCATGGCGGCCTCCGGGGGCGCAAGGGCGATTGTGCGATCGCGTTTCAGGATAAGACCGCGGCCGGCCGTTGGAAAGGGGCGCCCGCGTCGCTGGCGTCAGCGACATCGGCGCCCTAAAATGGCGGCCGGCGGATGCGTCGCCCCGCTCCATCCCCGGAAACCGATTGCATGAGCCTGGCCGCCGTCGCCGACCTGGTCAAGACGCTCCGCGATTTCGCGCTGCTGGAGTGGACGCAGCAGGAAGAGCTGCGCTCCCAGCTGCAGGCCAGCTTTCCCAACGCCGATGCGCTGACGGCGAACCTGGTGCAGCGCGGCTGGCTGACGCCGTACCAGGCGGAGCTGCTCTCGCAAGGCCGGGCCGCGGAGCTGGCGCTCGGCCCCTACATCCTGCTGGAACTGCTGGGCGAGGGCGGCATGGGCCAGGTCTTCAAGGCCCGCCACATTCGCCTTGGCCGCATCGACGCCGTCAAAGTCATTCGGGCCGACCGGCTCGGCACGCCCGCCGCCTCGCAGCGCTTCGGCCGAGAGATCGCGGCGGCCGGCAAACTGTCCCATCCCAACGTCGTTCACGCCCACGACGCCGGCGAGGTCGGCGGGCGCCGTTATATCGCCATGGAGTATCTGCAAGGGGAGGATTTGGGCCAGCGCGTCCTGCGCGCGGGCCCGCTGCCGTTCGCCGATGCCTGCGAGTTGATACGCCAGGCGGCTCTGGGATTGCAGCACGCCCATGAGCGCGGCCTGGTCCATCGGGACGTGAAGCCGTCGAACCTGTTTTTGACGCCGGACGGGATCGTCAAAGTGCTTGATCTCGGCCTGGCTCGGCTGACGCATCCCGACGACGGCGGCAGCGGGACGCTGACGCTCTCCGGGGCGGTGATGGGGACGCCGGACTTCATCGCGCCGGAGCAGGCCCGGCAATCGCATACCGTGGACGCCCGTGCCGATCTCTATAGTCTGGGATGCACGCTCTACTTTTTGCTGGCGGGTCGGCCGCCGTTTCCCAACGGGCCGCTGGCGGCCAAGGTCGCCGCTCACCTGTTCGAGGAGCCGACGCCGCTGGCCCAGCTTCGGCCGGGGACGCCGCCGGCCGTGGCGGCCGTGGTGCGCAAGCTGACGGCGAAGAAGCCGGAAGACCGCCATCCGACGGCGGCCGCGGCGGCGGCGGCGCTGGGCCGGGTGCTGGCCGAGCTGAAGGGCGGCGTCGAGGCGGGGACCGCTTCCTGGGTCGTCGATGCGGATCCGGCGACGGCGGCGCCGCGTCTGCGAAAATCGGCGCCGGGTCGGCTCCGCTGGCTTCTCTCGGCGGCGGCCGCCGCGATCTTGCTCGCGGGAGTCGCCGTGCTGGCCGGCGTTATGGTCTTGGGGCGACGGGAGGACCGGACCGACCCCGTCCCCGTGTCGCCGCCGGCGCCGGCTGAAGTTACGTTGCAGCACTTTGATCCGCAGTTGCATTTGATCGTCCACCGCAAGGGGCAGTCGGATGCGGGCGCCGTGCTGGGGGCCGGTCCGCTGTCGCTGCCGCCGGGCGATTACGAATTGGCCCTGCCGCCCGATGCGCTGCCTGGGTTGACAGCGTGGCCGAATGAGATCTCTCTTGCGCCGGGACAGCATCGGACCGTGCGCATCGCCGGCGAGCCGCTGTCGCCGTGGGCGCTGGTCAGCCGGCCGGCGCCGATCGACGGCGTGCAGAGCTGGACCATCTCGACCAGGACCGGCCGCGGCGAGGTGCGCGGCGTGCGCTACAGCCCCAACGGCCATTGGCTGGCCGTGACCAACGAGGACGGCGTCGTCCGCGTGTTCGGCGCATCGAGCGGTCATCTCGACCAGGCCCTGGTCGGCCATTTCGGCGCGGTCCACGCCCTCGCCTGGTCTTCGGACAAAATGCATCCGCTGCTGGCGACGGCCGACAACCACGATGTGCGCGTCTGGGACCCGGAGACGGGCCGCCTTATCCGCACCCTATCCATGAATTGCGCAGCGCTGACGTGGTCGCCCGACGGCAAGGCGTTGGCCTGTGCGGCGGGGCGCGACCTGGAGTTGTGGGACCTGGAGACCGGAAGGCCGTTTCAGACGTTGTCCGGCGTCGGCGGGGCGTTGTCCGCTGCAGCCTGGTCGCCCGACGGCAAGATCATCGCCGCCGGCGGCACGGCGAAAATCGTCCACCTGTGGAATGCGTCCGATGCGAAAAAAACGGCTGATTTATCATGCAACGCCGCCGTCGAAGCGCTGGCGTGGTCGCCCGACAGCAAGACGCTGGCCGGCGGCTGCGCCGACGGCACGCTGTACCGGTGGCCGATGCGTTGGGCGCCCCAGCCGCCGCCCATCAAGACCGCCGCCGCGGCCGTCCGGGACGTGGCCTGGTCGCCCGACGGCAAGTTCATCGCCGCGGCCTGCGAGAAGTCCAAATACAACGCTCAAGTATTCGACGCGGCGGACGCCACAGCGACTCCGCTCGGCGAGCGCGGGTATGACGCCGACGCGGCGTCCTGGTCACTGGACGGCGAGACGCTCGCCGTCGGCGACTTCTCGCGCGCAGTGCACTTTTACAATCCGAAGACCGGCAAGGAGAGTCGCCCCGCGTGGGAAGGGCACGACGACATCCCCTTTCACGTCGCTTTCTCGCCGGACGGCCAGACCCTCGCCACGGACGGCCAGTCCTGCCGCGTCAGCCTGTTGAGCGTCCAAACCGGCGCCCGCATACGGTCTCTTGTCCCGGACATCACGACCTGGATGAACGGCCTGGCCTGGTCGTCCCCCGGCGATTCCATCGCAAGCACCGCCGATGGGCACGCCATTCTGTGGGACTTGCGGCCAGGTTCGCCGACCCGGGCGGACTTCGGCCCGAACACGGGTCATTCGAACTTGGTGTTGTCGCCCGGCGGAACGCTGCTGGCGGCGGCGCCCTTCGATGACGGCATCCACCTATTCCAAACGAACGGGACCGGCATGCCGGTTTCCCTGACGACGGCGAAAAAAAGCGCGATCGTCCTGGCCTGGGCCGGCGACTTCACCCTCGCCGCCGGAACGGCCAGCGGCGAAACCATCCTCTGGGAGCGCAACGTCAATGACTGGCAATCCCGCGAGTTGGGCGGCGGTCAGGTCCGGGTGGAGGCGCTGCAATGGTCCCCGGACAGGAAGACCCTCGCCGCGGCCGGCGCGGACGGGACGGTTTGCTTCTACGACCGGCGATCCGGCAATCGGATACGATCCCCCCTGCACGTCTCCACCGACCCGGTGCGAACGCTGGCCTGGGACGGCGCCAACAACAAGTTTGTGACAGTGAGCCAGGACGGGACCGAGCGCTTCTGGGACGCCGCCACGTGGCAAATGGGGCGAGCGATCCACCGGGGCCCGTTCTCTGGCGTCGTGTTCTCGCCGGACGCCCGGCTGAACGCGGCCGGCTGCGGTGCGTTCACCGCCCGCCTCTGGGAGACGGACACCGGCCGGCCGCTGGGCACAGTCGTGCTGCTGCGGCAGGGCTGGCTGGTGGTTTCCGAAGACGGCTGTTACTGCACCGAGAACGACAAGGTCAAGTACGAGCTGGTCGTGGTGGTGCAGACGGAAGCCGGCCAGCAGACGCTCGCGCTGCCCGAATTCGAGGCCAAGTTCCCCTGGAAGAACGCTTGGGGCAACGATCGGAAGAACGCGCGGCTGGACACGCGACGAGGCGTTTCATATCCTCCTTAATGGGTCGCTTCTATGGATATATCCGACTCCGCCGATCTGCTCGCCGCTCTGGGCCGGCATGGGCTGCTGGAAACGGCTCAGCTGGAAGCGCTGCGCTCCCAAACGCAGCCGAGTCTGGCGGCTTCGGGCGCGCTGATCGAGGAGTTGCTCCGGCGCGGCTGGCTGACGCGCTACCAGGCGGATTTAATTCGGCATGGCCGGGCCGGGGAGCTGATCCTCGGGTCCTACGTCCTGCTGGAGCCGTTGGGCGAAGGCGGCATGGGCCAGGTGTTCCAGGCGCGCCAGCGCAAGCTCGGCCGCATCGACGCCGTCAAGGTGGTGCGCGCCGAGCGCCTGTCCAGCCCCGACGCGCTGGACCGCTTCCAGCGCGAAATGCGGGCCGCCGCGGCGCTGTCGCATCCCAACGTCGTCCACGCCTACTACGCCGACGAGGACAAGGGGCGCCATTACTTCGCCATGGAATTGCTCGCCGGCGTGGACCTGGCGCATCTGGTCGAGACGAACGGGCCGCTGCCGTTCGCCGAGGCTTGCGACTACATTCGGCAGGCGGCGCTGGGCTTGCAGCACGCCCACGAGCGCGGCCTAGTGCATCGGGACGTGAAGCCGCAAAACCTGATGCGGACGCCGAATGGGGTCGTAAAAGTCCTTGACCTCGGTCTGGCGCGGGTGGAGACGCGAACCGACTCCGGGGAGCGCACGCTGACCGAAACCGGAACGGTGATGGGGACGCCGGACTACATCGCCCCGGAACAGGTCCGGCAATCGCATACCGTGGACGCCCGTGCCGATCTCTATAGTCTGGGATGCACGCTCTATTATTTGCTGACCGGAAGGCCGCCCTTCCCCGACCGGCCGCTGACGGGCAAGGTCGCCGGCCATCTGTTCGAGGAGCCGGAACCCTTGGAGCAGATTCGCCCCGGGACGCCGCCGCGTTTGGCGTCGCTGGTGCGTCGGCTGATGGCGAAGAAGCCGGAGGATCGTTTTGCCAGCGCGGCCGATCTGGCGGAAGCGCTGCAACGGCTCGGGGACGGCTCGGCGGATTTGGCCGCGACGGATGCCTGGTCGCAAAGCGGCATGTCTTCGCCGGGCGGCAAACGGCGCATTTGGCTGGTCGCGGCGGCGACCGTTCTTCTAATCGCAGGAGCCGCCGGCGCATTCTGGTTTCTGCGGCCGCTCCTTTCGCCGCGCGGTGGCCCTGGACCGTCGGCGCCAACTCCGCCGCCGTCGCCGTCGCCCGGCCAGGCGACGCTCCTCTTCACGGCGGACAGCTCGACCCTGCGGGTGATCGCTCGCCGCAAGGATCGGGCGGACGAGACGCATGAAATCCAGCCGGGGGCGCCGCTGGCGCTCGACGCCGGGGAATATGCATTGGAGCTGGGTCCCGAAGCGCCCGGCGGTTTGCACCTCTTGCCGAGCGAGGTCGCGCTAGCCGCCGGCGCCCAGGCGATGGTGCGTGTAGACAATTACCCCTTGTCGGGATATGCGCTCGTCAGCCGGCCGGCGCCGATCGACGGCGCGCGCAGCTGGACGATCGTGAGCCGTCAGGGCCGCGGCGAAATCACGCACCTGGCCCACAGCCCCGACGGCAAATGGCTGGCCGAGACGCACGAGGACGCCCCGGTGCGCATCTTCACGCCAGGCGGGGCGTTCGTGCGCGCCTTCATCGTTCGCGGACCGGCCGTTCGCGCCCTGGCATGGCGGCCGTTGAATCCGGACGACGCCGATCCGGTTTTGGCGGTATTGAACGGCGAGGACAATGTGCGGGCCTGGTCGGCCGCCACGGGCCGGCAGATATGCGACCTGCACGTCGGGGTCGCCGTCAACGCCGTGGCCTGGTCGGCGGACGGCAAAACCCTGGCGGCGGCGACGAACGGCGAAGTGCGCTTGTGGGACGTGGCCGCTGGGCAAGAAACCCGTGCTTTGCCGGCCATCCAACCGATCCGCTGCCTGGCGTGGTCGCCCGACGGCAAGGTCCTGGCCGGGGGCGGCGACGACGGAGCGGTGCACCTGTGGCGGCCGCCGGACTGGACCGAGGAAGCCCGCACCGGACACGCTGGCCCGGTCCTCGACCTGGCCTGGTCGCCGGATTCGACATTGCTGGCGTCGGCGGGCCGCGATGGCGCCGTCCGTCGCTGGCCGGCCGCACAGGGGGCCGAGTCGCCGGTGCCGATCCACACGGGCAAGAAGGAGCCGACCGCGCTGGCGTGGATTGCGGACAGGGCCGGCCCGAAAATCGCCGTTTGCGGCGAAGTCGGTCCGCAGGATCCGTCCGTGCTAATGTGGAACGGCCAAAGCGGCCAGGCGGCGCCGGCGCCCGGGCTGCGGGGCGAAATGATGCTGGCCCTGTCCGCGTCGCCGGACGGCAAGACGCTGGTGTGCGGCGGCGGGCGGCGCATCACCCACTACTGGGACCTGGAAAAGGATAAGGAGCGCGCGGCCGTCGCCGCCTCGGACAGCGACGCGGGCGGCGGCGCCGCGTGGGCGCCTGACGGCAAGTACGCGGCGACCGACGGCTGGGGCCAGGCCGTGTTCGTCTGGACGCTGGGCGGCGAACTGGCGCGCCGGTCGCCCGTGATTGACGACCGAACGGCGGCGGTGTCCTGGGCGCATGGGCCGCGGCGGGTGGCGTACATCGCCGGCGACCAGGTCTTCGTCTGGTCCACGAGCGAGCCTGCAGTCGCGGGCCTCATGAGGGGAGTCGGCCAACCCAAGCTGACGGCTTGGTGTCCGCAGCCGGGTCGGCCGGACAGCATGTTGGCCGTCGCATTCGACGATCATCATATTCGCATCTACCTGCCCAAGACCGGCGGCTTCAAAGCCACGGTCAGTTGCGGGTCCAGGCCGATCACCGCCCTGGCCTGGGCGCCGGTCGGCGAGGCGCTGGCGGCCGGCGACGAGGGGGGCGACGTGTACATCGCCGAACCGATCGGCATGGGGACGCCGGCGGCCCATCGGAAGCTGACGCACGCCGGCGCGGTCGTTTCGCTAGCCTGGTCGCCCGACGGGGCAACGCTGGCCGCGGCTTTCGCCGACGGCGCAGTCGTCTTGTGGGACCACGAGAAGGGCCAATCGGCGGGCGAGCTGATCGACTCCAAGGAGGCGGCCGGCCCCGCGGCATGGTCGGCCGACGGCAAGACGCTGCTCGTCCTCGGCGAGGACGGCGTTGGGCGCGTCTGGAACGTGGAGACGAAGGAGCTGCTGCGCAGGGTGCACGGCCTGCCGCGGCGGGGCGTGCTGTCGCCGGACGGCGCGCTGGCGGCTTTCGTCCACAAGAGCTATAGCCTGCGTCTCTGGGAGACGGCGACCGGCCGGCCGCTGGGCACGGTCGTCCGCCTGGAGCACGGCTGGGCGGTCTTTTCGGAAACCGGCCATTACCGATGCGAAAACAAGGAAGCGGAGAAGGAGCTGGCCTGCGTCGTGCAGACCGACGAGGGCCAGCAGACGCTTCGCCCCGAACAGTTCGCGGAGCAATACCACTGGAAGAACAACCCCGACGCCGCGCGCCTGGACACGCGCTGACCGCCCTTGCA
>DATKHW010000315.1:0-2201 GCA_035546275.1 Gemmataceae bacterium | reverse complement strand
CGGCGGCGAACATGAATTTGGTATCGCCGAACTCCGCCTTGCCGATTTGCTTGCGGTCGCCGCCGTCCAAGTCGGAGACGTAAAGCCCGCCGTCCTTTTCCGCCGTGTAGAGCTTGCCGTTGAGAACGGCCCCGGCGAGCGTCCCTTTCCAGGCGCCCTCGTCGCCGATGCGGCGGCGGTCGCCGTCCTTCGGGTCGATTTGGAACAGGCTGCCGTCCCGGTCGACGGCGCAAAGACGGTCGCCGGCCGCGAACAGCAGCTTGACGTCGCCGGCGCCCGGCTTGCCGACGGCCTTGGCCTCGCCGGCGCCGAGGTCGGTTTCGCGCAGGACCTTGTTCCTCGCCGCGGTGTAGAGCCGGCCCTGCAATACGGCGCCGGCGATGGTCGGCCGCCACGCCCCCGCCGTCCCCACCTGCTCCCACTCGCCGGCATGGTCCACCGGCTCCGGGGCGGCCGTGGCATAAGCCGCCTTCGCCGCTTCGAGGTCGCCGACGAAGGGATACCGAATGCGATCCTTCGTTACGGTTTCATCGTCGGCGTCGTCGATATAGTGGATCTTGCATTTCTCGCCTTCCTTACTCAGGAGGCGGGCCGCTCGCCAGGCGCCGTCCTGCTTGACGAGCAGCGGCGGTCCGTCCGACGCCAAACAAATCTCTTCGCGCCCCACGGAGCTGACGACGAAGTACGGCCCCGGTCGATTGGCCCAGCCGAGCATATGGACCGCGTACTTGTCGCCGTCCTGTTTCTCTACCACGGCGCCGAGCCATCGGCCCTCGTGGAAAACGGCCGCCAGGTTGGGCGCCGCCTTGGTGAGCGACATGGCGCCGGGCATGGCGTCCGATTTGACGATGACGGGCGTCTCATGGTCGTCGCGCGGCTTGGGATTGGGCCACCATTCCCGATAGCGCAGCTGGACGTACCGGATCAGCTCGTCCACATCGACGACGCCGTCGTGGTTGAAATCGGCCCGGCCATAGAGGGCCTCGGCGACGGCCATGTCGAGTTGGTTGTCGGTTTCTTGCTTGCCGGAGCAGGCGCAGATGCAGGTGACGTTGGGCGGCACGGGTGGGTCGTTCTTGTGCGGGCTGGCGAATCCGCCGGACGTGCAGGTTTCGATGAGGACGAGGGCGTTGCACGGCAGCTTGCCGAGTTCCGCCTTCACTTCATGTCCCCACAGCGTCTTGCCGTCGGCCGCGACGATCCCCCAACCCTCATTGGCGTCGCAGAAGCCGTGGCAGCCGATGTAAATCACAACGAGATCGTTTTTGTGCGCCTTGTCGCGCAGCCAGGTGAAGCCGTCGAGGACGCCCTGGTGCGTCGCCTTCTTGCCGAGGACGAGACGGGAATCGATGTTGCGATGGAAGTCGGCCGCGTGATCCTTGAAGAGCTTTTCGATCTCTTCGGGGCACCAGTTGTAGGCGTCGATGGTTTCGTGGTCGGCCTTGCTCGGCTCCTGGTCGAGGCCGACGCCGAGGATGTACAGATCGCCGCCGGCCTTGGCCGGGGCGTCCGCCGCCCGCAGCGGCAGGGGGAGTGCGGCAAGAAGAAGGAACAGGGACAGGCGACGCATGGGGGCCTCCAAACAAGCTGGAACTCAGAGCTTGGACGGGATGGGGTTGTCGAATTCAAAGCTCGCGAACGACTTTTTCGCCTCCTCTGGGGTGAGCAGGAGCAGCAAACTGACTTCCGCGGCGGCGTCTTCGGGCAACCGGCTCAGAACGGCCCATAGATCCTCTTCGCGCTGCGCGCGGCTCAGTCCCTTGAATTCCCGGTTGATTACCCGGATGCGCACCGAAACAGAGTTGTGACGATACACCTCGATCTGAGCCTGCGGATGGGGTTCCTCGTACGCGCGCATGACCTGAACGATCTGCTTGAGCACCGGGTCGAGCCGCTTGGTCCGCAACTTGATGGTCATATTACATTCTCCCGTCCGCCCAGGCGGAGACGGCGACCACCGACTCGAGGAACTGATCGGCGTCGCGCCTCTTGATCCATCCGGTTGCGTAACGCAGGTCAGTGGACCATGAGGCGACGCGCGACAGGTGCCGAGTAACGTCGCGCGGGATCATCGCTCCGACGTGTCGCCGATACAGCGCGCCCAGCCATTCAATGTTGTGCGCCCGGCTCCCTCGAAACTCCCGGAGCAAGCGGCGGCCCAAACTAGACGCGACGCTGGCCAGGAGCAAGGCTTTCAGGAA